>CAIUZX010000460.1 GCA_903903715.1 uncultured Caulobacterales bacterium | reverse complement strand
GTCCACATCGCGCCGTTGAGCGGAAACACGTAACCCTCGGTCAGCGGCTTCGGCGTCAGGATCAGGGCCCAGGGCAGGAGCGGCAGAAAGCCGAGACGCCCGCCCTCTCCGGACGGATGGATCACCCAGGCGATGGCGCCCAGGGCGACGCCGAGCCAGGCGAGCGGCAGCAGCCGCCGGATGCGCAGAACGGCGAAGTTGCGGAAGGACAGCGCGCCGCTGGCGAGCTTGTCGCCATAAGCGTGCGCGATCACGAACCCGGACAGGACAAAGAAGAAATCAACAGCCAGATTGCCGTGAAACAGATTCCAGCGTTCCGGATAAAAATACACGACCAGATGATGAACAAGAACGGAAATGGCCGCCACGCCGCGCAACCCATCAAGCGTCGTGTACGTCTTCTTTTCCTCCGACCCCATGGATCGCGCCTGCCGTTCTCAAGGCTTCAACAGTCGCACACCCTAGGCTGAGCATCCTTTAGATTTGATATATTGGAGGCGGCGGTCCCTAGTTCGACTTGACGAACGCGGCGATCGGATCGGCCACGCCTTCGGCCAGCGGCAGGCTGGGGTCGGCATAGGTCGCAAAGTTCGCCGCACGATCCGCAGGCGCCGCCTTCAGCACGTGATTGACGCCCTCAAGCTTGACGAAGGCCACCCCCGGACGCGCGCCGACGAGGCGGGCGGCGTCCTCCAGCGAGACCTGCAGATCCGTCGTCCCCTGCATCACCAGAACCGGCCCGGCATAGGCCTTTACCAGCGCGGCCGGATCATAGGTGAAGACGTCGATCAGGAAATCCTGCACGGCCGGGCGGAACAGGGGTATCAGAGCCGGGTTCATCCCGGTGACATCCACGTGCTGGCCCGCCTCCAGCTTGTCGACGGCGCCCAGGGCCTGATCCAGCAGCGGCGCGTTGGCCGGATTGGCCTTGAGCTGCTGGCGCAGGACGACTGACAGCCTTCGGCCGGGACCGGCGACCAGCACGACACCGCAAATGTCCGTCGGGTTGCGCGTCGCCGCCATCGCCACCAGCGCGCCCTCGCTGTGCCCCAGAAGCCAGACGCAGCGCGCGCCCGTGGTCCGCTTCAGCGACTCCGCCCAGGCGTGCGCGTCGGCGGCGTAGCCGGCGATGGTCACGTGATTGGGATCGGCGATCGCGGCCCCGCTGGCGAACGTGCCTCGCTTGTCGATCCGCGCCGTCGCGACGCCCCGCGCCGCCAGCGCCTCGGCCAGACGCCGGTATGTGGCCCCCTTCACGCCCAGAATATTATCCCCATCCCGGTCGGTCGGCCCCGAGCCCGGGATGATCAGCACCACCGGCGGGCTGGCGACGCCTTGCGGCGTGAGCAGAGTTCCCTTCAGCGCCCCCAGAGGCCCCGGCGCCTCGACAAACGTCTCCACCGGCGCGGCGCAGCTGCCGGACGCGGACAACACAACGGCCAGTGCGGCCAGAGCTGCGGAAAGGGATCGCATGGGACCGCTCCGGGTTAGGGGGACACGAAAGAAACTATATCGCTTTTCTGCGGGACACATCAGGTCCACAGAAAGCTGATTGACAGATATTAATTATTGTTATTCGATAATTTATCGCATTTCGGGAGGGGTGGATGATCAGGAACGCTGGCGCGATGATGCGCAGGACGCTTCAGGATGTGCCTCAGAGCGGGCTTTTGAAGGCGGCGCGCGTCATGAGCCTCGTGTCTGTCGTGGCCGCGGCCATCGTCGCGCTGTGTGCGGTCAACGTGCTGACCGTCTGGCCGGTGGCATATATCACGCCCGTAAATTGGAGCTTCGATCTGGGATGCGTGAGCTGCCGGAAGGGATTGCCGAACAAGAATTTTGTTTTGTTCGGCAAGCCGGATCCAAATGACGGCGCTGGCCAGGTCGAACAGCGGCTCGACATGAACTGTTCCGAACTCAAGAAAAAGCTGATCGACCAGGACCTGTCAAAGTGCGCCTGGACGCCTCACACGCTCAGCAAGGATGAAGTCGCCGCAAGAAATAGAAGACTTTTGACTCCGGAGAATCTGTTCAAGGCGTCCATTCGGACCGTGCTTTGGAGCATCCCGGTTCTGATATTGGCGAGGGGGCTGCTGGAAGCTTCGCGCTGCCTGAACGGACTGGCTGCCGGTCGGTATTTTGAGGTCGATACCGTCACGCATTTGCGGAATTTCGCGACTTCCGGTCTTTTGTACGTCCTGCTGTCGCCCTGCATGCCGATATTGGGAAATGTCATCCTTCACGCTGAAGAAGCGATCATGCAATTATATCGAGAGCGATGGCCCCCCGACGAAATCCACTACTTCTGGCCCGTTCCTTTGGATTTCAGCCCAGATAACTTTGGCATCGCCAAAACATTCTCCGAGTTTCTGGTCGGTCTCTACGCTTTGACTTTGACAATTATCGCCACGGTGATGGCCAGAGCCTCGACAATTGTCGAAGACCACGCCGAGATCATCTGATGCGGATTCGCGTGGCGCTGAACGTGATGATGGCCGAACGCAATGTGAAGTCGAAGGATCTTGCCGCCTTTCTTGGCATCACGGAGGCGAACCTGTCTCTTCTGAAGCAGGGCAAGGTGAAGGGCGTACGCTTCGAGACCCTTGAAGGCATCTGCGAGTATCTGAACTGCGAACCCGGCGACATCCTTCGCCTGGAGAAGCGGTCGGAGGGGTGACGCTCGCTACCCCGCCGCATCCGCCCGTGTTAACCTCTGGCGATGCAGTCCCTCCTCCCCCCTGTGACATCGCCGCGCGGTGAGGCGCGGTTCGCTGGCGCCCTCTATATCCTCGTGATCCTGCTGGGCGGGTTTGCGGAGGTGGCGGTGCGGCAGGGGCTGATCGT
>CAIUZX010000459.1 GCA_903903715.1 uncultured Caulobacterales bacterium | reverse complement strand
TCGGCCAAGGTCAAGGTGTGCGGGCCGGGCATGATCCCCGCAGGCTCCGCCCCCGGGGCGTCGCTTTCCAGGGTGACGGTGGCGTCGAATTCGACATTGTCGGGGAAGGCCGACACGCCCTCTGCGTCGGGGAAGCTGAGGGCCGGGACCACATGGAAGGCGCCCTGATGCACGCCCTTCAACACGTCGACGGCGCCGAAACGGTCCTGCGCCAGGAAGTCGGAGATCTCGACCAGCACCGACCCGTCCGCCCCACTCGCCACCACCGGTCCGGACCAGATGGCCGACGGCGCGAAGGATTCCGCGACGGCCTTCGCCTCGTCCGGTGACCCGCGCTCGGCGCGAAAGTCGGTGTTTTCCAGCACGGCCACGATCTTGTCGCCCGCCCGGTGGAAGGCGATCAGCTTGGTCTCGGATGCGACGGATCGATCAAGTCCGACAGGAGCCGAGCCGAGACCGCCGCGCAGGTAGGTCTGATAAAGGAACCGTCCATAAACGCCGTGACCGTCCGATGGCTTGAGCGACACGAACACCCGGCCGCAGGCGTGGTCGACATAGACCGGAACAAGACCGTCCTTGCGCTCCAGCCCCGTCGTGGCGGCGGCGAAGCTCGTGGGCGCTGCGGGCGTTCCACATCCGGCGAAGGCGGGCCCGGCGATGAGGGCCAGCGCCGCCGCCGACACGCTTGCGAAGGTCCGTCCGATCATGTTTGAGCCCCCGCTCGCCGCTTGGTGTTGAACGCCTAGTTCTTGGTCCAGGCGCCGCCCAGCGGCTTGTAGAACTGGCCGGGCGGCAGCTTCGCGAACAGCTTCAGCGCGGTGGCCTGGCCCGCAGCCTCCGGCGTCGCGCCGGTCTTGGCGGCGATGTCGTGATAGGCGGCGGCTCTGCCCGTGTTGATCTCGGCCATGGCGGCGGCGACGTCCGCGGGCGGCGGCGCAGCGACCACACCGAGATAGCCGTCCCCCTGCTCGCCGATCAGGCCCTTGGCCTTGGCGGCGTCGACCACGGCCTTGGCTGCGGCGGTCTGGGCGAAGGCGGTGGGCGCAAGAGCCATCGCCCCGGCGGTTCCGGCGGCGATGAGCGCGAGGGCGGCGGCCACGGAGGTCAGCGGACGCGCGGGTCGGGATGCGAAGGTCATGGTCAGGTCTCCCAAGAAGGGCTCGAAATCGGGGCTCAGAACAGGTTCGGATTTTTGGTGATCAGGGACTCGACCTCTTTGTCGAGCTGGATGCGGACATTGGCGTCGAGCTTCGCGTAGATGCTGATCGGCGCCACATCGAGGTGCACATTGTAGCTGCACGCCGCCGTTGCGAGGGTCAGCAGGGCGGCCGCCGCGATCAGGGCTGGTCGTCTCATGGGCGAAGATCTCCGTAAGGTCATCAGCAATGGATTCCGGCGTCAGGGACTGACTTTCGCGTCAGGACTTGTCCGATTTGTGTCGGGGCGCGGTAAAGCGCGCAATAGCTCGTCGAAATTGATGGAGGAGTCGAGGGTCAGATTGACTTCCGTGCCCTTGGGCAGGGACATCGGCGTGGACGCCGCGCGCCCGCGCACCACGTCGAACAGATTGATCACGGCGGGCTTGTCCGACTTTGGGTCGTGCTTGCCGCGGATGTGGAAGACAAGGCCCAGACGGCCCTCGGGGCGACTTTCCAGGACAAGATCAAGCTGGTCGAAGGCAAGGTCCTGCAGCGCCTGCCAGGCGATGTCCTGCATCGTGCCTGATCCCGCGACTACAGGTCCGTTGAGCGCCTTGCGATGAATGGTCAGCCGCCCGCCCGCGACGGAGGCGAGGCGACCGTCGGACACGCGCAACCCCTCCGGCGTCATCTGGAACGGCACCACGCCCGACACGCGGGTGTCGAGGGTGATGCTGTCGGCCATGTCCGTGCCCTTCAGGAGCGCGCCGATGTCGAGATTGAACACCCGCGCCTTGCCGACGATGAGCGAGCCGGGGGCGAGCAGGAGCTGCAGGGGATCGAGGGCGGCCCGCCCCCCCAGCACCTCGGTCGACGCCTCGGTCACGGTCAGAGCGTCGGCGCCGAGACGATAGCGGGCGCGGACGGAGGTCATCGGGGTCACCCCGTCGATCCGGTCAATGGTCACGAGCTGATCGGGCGCGCTCTCCAACGGGCCAAGGCTCGTCAGATGCAGCATCGTCGAGAGGCCATGCCCCTTGCCGGCGGAAATCTGGAAGTCCGAAAGATCGACCTGCGCGTCGCCCGAACTGCGAACAGGCGCCGCCTGCGACCAGTCATAGCGGCCGTGGAAGCGCGCCTTCCCCGCCGCCTTCCAGATCATCTTCGCCGCCGGAACCGACAGGTCCCCTGGCTGCAACCCATCCGGCGAGAAGGTGATGGGATCAGCGACCACGTCCGCCGAGCCGCGCTTTGCCGTTAGGTCATGGGCGAGGGCGATCTTCGCGATCTTCCGGCGCCCCTTGGCCTCGGAGACATCGAAGGCGCCGGTCATCTTCTGAGACTTCAGCGACAGGGCGCCTTCCGCGGTCATGGGGCGAAACCGCTTCGGCGACGCCTGATCCTCGATCACAGCCGTGGTCAGACGGACGTCGGCGGATAGGCCGTCGGACCCGCCGAAGCCCGCCGTCACATCGCCGGTGAGACCGGTCATCCGCGCCTGCGCCGTCGGGATGGCCGCGCCGCCGCGCTCCAGTCGTCCGACCAGCCGCCCGCGCCCGTCTCGCCAGAGCACCAGAGGGCCGCCCGCTTCGCAGAGGTCGCCGGAAAGACCGGTGGCGAGGTCCTTCGGCTGGCCCGCAACCGCTTCCGCCGTCAGATGCACGCAGGCCTTGGGCCGAAGCGTCGTCGATCCGCCCTGCGAGGCGAGGCTCCACGCCTGATCGGTGGCGAGCCCGCGCAGTCCGGCGACATCCATGCGCAGCCGCACCCGACCATCGCCCCGCAAGGTCCCGTCCTGCGCCTGCAGGCTCGCGCTGTCGATGTGCAGATCAGGAAGCCCCTCCCCCGCCAATGCAACAGCAAACCTTGCCGTCAGGCGCTTGTCCTCAACCACCGCCAGCGGCGCGGCGTCTGCAGAGAGGGCGGCGTGGACATGGTCCGCATCGAGGGTGAGCGGCGCGCTCAGCGTCAGGCGGTAACCGCCCGCACCGGCGTCGATTTGCGCCGTCGTGAGGGCGAGGGTCACCTTGTGCAGACGCTTGGCCAGATCAGCGCGCCGGGTCGCATCGCCGCTGAGCCCGTCGGCAATCTTCCCGACCAGAGCGGCGGGAGGCTCCACAGCGCCGGAGGCCGACAGGGTCTGTACAGCGCTGAACCCCGCCTTGCCCTGCGTCACCGTTCCGGAGGTGGCGAGGCGCAGGTCCGACAGCGTGGCCGGACCATCGGCGGTCGTCACCTCCCCGCGCGCGGTCAAGGTCGCCGCGATCTTCGCAAAAAGTTTTGCAGGACCCTCGTTCAGGTCAAGCGCCGCCTCGGGCGCTTCTACGCCCAGCGCAATGTCATGCAGGCTGAGCGTATCGCGCGTGAAGCTCGCGGCCTCGAGCTTGGCCGAGCCCCGCGCCGTCACCCCCGTCGACGGCGTCCCGGTTCCGAGGGCCCGCACCGACGCCGCCGGATGCTCGACCACGCCCCATGCGCCGGACAGGCGATCCACCGCGCCTTGCGCCCGGACGTCGTAGCCCGCCGCTGTCGCGGTAACGGTCGCGGCAAGGCTTGCGCGCTCGGCCCTCGTTCCACTGACGGTGAGCGGCGTGGGCGCCATCTGGACGGTCGCCGTCTGCAGGCGTCCGCCCTTCATCGCCCCAGCCAGGGTCAGAGGGAGGATCTGGCCGTCGAGATCGACAAAGAGTCTCGCGCCGTCGATGCGGATGTCCGGCGGCGGACCCGAAGGCTTCGACGGCTTCGACAGGGCGTTGATCAAGGGCTGCAGCCGCCCGTAGTTCGGCTGGCCGTTGCGGATCGCCATGCGCGCTTCGGCGCCCGTAATGCGGACAGATGTGATCTTCGGCGCGGAGAGGCCCTGGGTCGGTGCGAACGTCACCTCCACCCGGTCGAGGCGAAGGTCCGGATGATCCGCAGGTCCGATCGTGACCGAAGCCGACAGGCCGGACAGGCCGAGCCGGTCGACGCTGACCTCGGCAGGGACGCCGAGGCGCTGCAGATAGGCCTTCGCCGCCGCCGCGCCGACCGCGCCGCGCTCGACATAGAGGGCGAGCAGCGCCAGGGCGACCACAGCGGTAATCCCGCCCGTGATCGCCAGGGCGCGCCGCCCTTTGCCTTGCGCCTCGTCCGTCACCTTAAGGCCTCTCGCCGCCGTGTTCCTGGCGCGCTTATAGCGGTCCTGCGACCTGCGGCGCTATGGCTTACACGTCACCTTGCGTAACAGGCTCGACCGCGCCGCAGCGCATGCTTAGTCTGTCCGCACACGACGCGCGACAAGACGCGACGCCCCAGGGACACGCCATGACCACGACGACGATCGACAAGGACGCCATCCGCAAGAAGTACATCGAGGAGCGGGACAAGCGTCTGCGCGCCGACGGCAACGGCCAATACCTCGAGATCAGCGGTCGGCTGTCGC
>CAIUZX010000458.1 GCA_903903715.1 uncultured Caulobacterales bacterium | reverse complement strand
TGTCGACCGGCAGCCCGGTCACGCGGGACAAGGCCTATGACATCGAGGTGTTCGGCGATTCCGCAACACCGGTTTTCGACGTATCGACCGCAGCCGGCGCTGTCGCCGACCTCGT
Source organism: uncultured Caulobacterales bacterium (assembly GCA_903903715.1). Taxonomy (GTDB): domain Bacteria; phylum Pseudomonadota; class Alphaproteobacteria; order Caulobacterales; family Caulobacteraceae; genus CAIMFV01. The sequence continues at coordinate 2,910 of CAIUZX010000458.1, read as the reverse complement.
GTTCAGCGACCTCTTCCATCCCGTCCGACTGAACCGGGTGGTCGATCAAGGCGCGCGCGATCCGGCGCAGCTTGGTCTCACGCGCCTGCTCAATCGCACCTTCGAGGCGGTGTTCCCGGAGCGGAGTGACGGCGACGTGCGCGGTCTGATCCGCCGCCGGGAACAGTCGCGGCTGGTCACGCGGCTTGCGGTCGCACTGCAGGATCCCCGGCTTTCTCCGGAAGCGGGGGCCGAGGTGCGCTCGGCGCTCACCGCTCTTGGTCATCGTCTCGAGCGGGCGAAACCCGTCTATGCCGCCGACCGCGCGCAAGCAGAGACGCTGGCGGCCATCCTGTCCGATCCCGCAAAGCTGAAGGCGCTGGCGGAGCGGGAGACCGCGCGTCCGTTAACGCCGCCGCCCGGAATGCCCATCGGCTCAGGGTCGGATCCGCTATGAGCCAGGCGGGCGTCGGAAGGAGCGGGTGATGAGCGCGCGTTCGACGACACCCCGCCGCAAGCCATTGACCCGCACCGTCGTGCTGGTGCTGTGCGCAGGCCTGCATGTCGTCGTCTTCAGCCTGATCGCGCTGAGGCCCACCGAGCCTGCGCCTCCGGAGTCGCCGCCGGTGGTGGTGGCCCTCGTGGACGGCCAGAACCTCATCCCCAAGCCTGAAACCGCGGCCACGCCGAAAGCCTCGCCCAAGCCCTTGCCGGCCAAGGTGCGCGTTCGGCTAACGCGTGCGCCGCCCGATGTCCGCCCCCTGCCGATCCCGCCGGTCAAGGTGGCCTCAGCCGGGCAAGGCCTGAGTGAGGCGGAGATTGCGGGCGCGGCGTCCGGCGACGCGGGCTCACCCGGCGGCGGCTGCGACATGCGGCGGCGACTGGCGGCGGCCTTGCGCAAGGATCCCATTGTCGCCGCCGCCGCCGCCAAGCTCGCCGGTCGGGCGGTGATGGTCTGGAACGGTGACTGGGTGCGCAGCCAGGGCGAGGACGGCGCAGGCCTGTCCGCGGTGCGCGAGTCCATTCTCTGGGAAGTCGGTTTTGCGCCGGAGGCGTGCCGCACCGAGCGGGTCCACGGCCTCGTTCTCTTCACGCTTCCAGGGGGTCGGCTGGCCGTGGGCGCGCCGGACTGGCGGTGGTCGGATCTCTTGAAACCCGCAGGACGGGCGACAGCGCCGTAAATCCGGGTGTCGCCCCCCGCGATAGCCTCTACGACTAGTTCAGCACCACGACCACGACCCGGCGGTTCTGCGCCCGGCCTGCGCGGGTCTTGTTCGAGGCGACGGGGCTCGAGTCGCCGTAGGAGATGGTCGACATCCGGTTCAAAGCCACGCCCTGCTGGTTCAGGAACAGGCGAACGGCGTCGGCGCGCTCTTCGCCCAGGCGCTGGTTCACCGCCTTGGCGCCGGTGTTGTCCGAGTGGCCCTGGATCTCGAGATAGACGTTCTTGTTGTCCGTCTTCAGCTTCTGGACGAAGTCGTTGAGGCGGGTCTTGGCTTCTTCGGACAAGGCCGAGCTCGCCACCGGGAACTTCACCGAATCGTCCGACAGGACGACCGTGTAGAGGAACTTGCCCTCGGCGAGCTTGCCGGCGGCGGTCGCCCGCTCCAGCGCCTCGCGAGAGGTGCGGTCGATCTCGCCGATCTTGCTGTCATGCGCGTTCAGCTTGGCGTCGTGGCTTTTCAGCTGATCCTGGGTCCCGTCGACGCGGCCGTTCACGCCGGCGATTTCCTTGCGCACGAAATCGGTTGTGGCGCAGCCGCTCAGCGTCGTGGCGCCGAGGGCCAGAACGGCGGTGGCGGTTATCAGTCGGGCGAAGGGGCGCATGATGGATCTCCGGCTTTAGGGGGGCGCTTTAACTAATCACGGATTCCGAGGCCGAATTGCGGCGCCTGTGACAGTTCTGAGAAGCCCGCGTTCTTGTCATTCGTCTGTATCGCGAGGACGATTGACGGCGTCGCGCGATCTGTAAGGATGAACATCAATATTTTGGAGGGCGTCGTGGCGGGTCTTTCGGGACGTAGGACGGCGGCGGTTGTCGCTGGCGTGGTCTTGGCGGCGTTCGCCGCAGGCGTCGGCGTCGGACGATTGAGCCAGGGCGCGGCGACGTCCGCCCTTTCGGCGAAAGCCACCCCGGGTGGTGATGTCTGGTCTCTGTTCGGCAAGCTCCGCCCCGCAGATGCGCCCCGCGCCGGGGTGAAGAAGCCCGACGGATTTGTCGTCTGGACGAGCCGTCTCGACACCAAGGGCGCATCTCCAGCCGCCTGCGTCCGCATGACCGAGGCGCTGGACCCTCGCAAGTCCTACGGCGATTTCGTCTCCGTCAGCCCGGTCCTTGGCCGTCCCGCCGCGGTGACCGTTTCAGGCGATGAGCTCTGCGTCGCCGATGTCGGCTATGCCGGTCGCACCGTCACGCTTTTGCGCGGCCTGCCGGCGAAGTCCGGTCATGTGCTGGCTGAATCCACTGACGTCGCCTTCGCAGCAGGCTCGAAGCCCATCTATGTCGGCTTCGCCGGAGAAGGCGTGATCCTGCCGCGGGAAGATGCGGATGGGGTGGGGCTGGAGACCGTCAACGTCTCGCGCCTGCACATCGACGTCTACCGCGTCGCCGACCGCAATCTGGTGCGCAAGGCCATCAGTTCGCCGGAGCCGACGGCCGAGGGCGAGTATAGCTACGACGAAGGCTCTGACGGCGTCGGGGACGACGGCCGCAAGATCTGGTCCGGCGACATGCCCGTGTCTGGCGCGGCGGACCAGCGCGCGACGTCGGTGTTCCCCCTCGGCGCAGTGCTGAAAACCCTGAAAGCGGGCGCCTATGTGGTCGAGGCGCGGGACGCGTCCGGCCTGCGCGGTCAGCCCAAGCGGGACGGGGAGGTCGAGGCGACCCAGCCGGCCAAGGCCCGCCGCTGGATCCTGTTCACCGACATGGCG
>CAIUZX010000457.1 GCA_903903715.1 uncultured Caulobacterales bacterium | reverse complement strand
GTCGCTCGCGTCCTTGTTGGCGCCGATATTCGCGCCGACGGGGCCGGATCGTTTCGCCGGAAGCGCCTGTAGCCGCGCCGCGAACGCCTCCAGCCCCTCATTGTTGAAGCCCATCCGGTTGATCACCGCCTTGTCCGCATCGAGGCGGAAGAGCCGGGGCCTGGGGTTGCCGGCCTGCGGCAGGGGCGTCACCGTCCCGCACTCCACAAAGCCGAAGCCCGCGCGCAGCATGGCCAGCGGAACCTCGGCGTTCTTGTCGAACCCAGCCGCCAGCCCGACGGGCGACGTCAGCGGCATCCCGCAGAGGGTGGCGGAAAGGATCGGATCGGCCTTCGACAGATCCCAGGGGCCCAGCCCTGTCTTCAGCGCGGCGATCGTCGCCTGATGCGCCGTCTCCGGCTCCAGCACGCGGATCAGCCGGGCGGCGAGGCCGTGGAAATCGCTCATGGGACGAGGTCGCTAAGATCCGGAACGCCGTCCGCGCCCAGGGGCGCAGGCGTCACCGCCTCGACCAGATAGGGGTCGAGGGGGCCGTAGAGATGGGGAAAGAGGTCGCCGCCGCGGGATTTCTCCCACCGAAGCTCCGGCCCCAGCGCATCGACGGGTACGCTCAGCACGACCAGATCCTCGACGCCGTGGAAGTGTCGCCGCGCCGTTTCCTGCGCCTGCGCCGACGTGGAGAAGTGGATGTAGCCGTCCTTGAGGTCCACGGCGGAGCCATCGAATCGTTCCGCCGTCTTCGCCGCTTCCCATTCGCTTGCGGAGAGGATCTTGTAGATCCGGCTCATTCCCCGGCCCCGCCGCCGAAGTCGTGAGCGGTCAGCCAGGCTTCCAGCCTTGGCGTCTCCCCGGAGAGGTCGAACACCCCCGCCGTGGCGGTCGGCATACCGGCGCGGAGGCGAGACATGGCTTCGGCCTGCGCCCCGCCATGCTTGGCGAGCGCATAGGACGCTTCATGGAGACCGGGATTGTGCGCGACGATCATTACGGTCCCGAGCGCACCCGCCCCCTTCGCGGCGGACAGCAGCGTCTCGGCGTCGGCGTCATAGAGCTCCGCCCTTATCTCGACCCTGGCCATCGGAAAGGCCGGGGCCATCGCCGCCCAGGTGCCCGTCGTCCGCGCCGCCGCCGACACGAGGGCGAGGTCCGGCGTCATGCCGAGTCCCCGCAGCGCCTCGCCCATCAGGACGGCGTCATTCCGGCCGCGATCGGTCAGTATGCGATCAAAGTCCTCGCCGCTTTCGGCGCGACGCTCGGCCTTGGCGTGCCGGAACAGGATCAGTCGAGTCATAGGCGCCGCGCGGCCTCCGGAAGGAAAGACGATGCATAGCAAAGCCGCGCTGAAAGTGAAAAGGCCGCGGCGGATTTCGATTGCAGAGCCAGAAACGGGAAGATGAGGCGCGACAAAGGCTGCAGAGGCAAGTCAGGAGAAACCCACATGCGACATCTCGTCCCCCTCGCCGCCGTCCTGTCCGTGTGCTGCGCCGCGCCCGCCCTTGCGCAAACACCCGCCGCCTGGACGCCGGAGGCTATCCCCTGGCAGGCCGCGGCGCCCAACGGCACGAAGTACGCCCTGCTGGAGGGCCGCCGCGAGCCCGTCGGCGGCGTCTTTACCTACGCCTTCTTCATCCCCGCCGGCGTCTGGGACAGCCCGCACCACCACTCGACAACGGCCCGGGTGTTTGTGGTGAAGGGGGAGCTTCGCCTCGGCTACGGCAGGGTCGCCGATAAAGCGCAGGCCGGGCGGTACGGCGAAGGGACCCTCGTCGTCGTCCCCGGCGGCGCGGACCATTTTGACGGGGCGGACGTCGATACGATCATCATCGGCGTTGCGACAGGGCCCTGGTCCACCGCCTATCTGGATGGTTCCAAACCCGCCTCCGCGGGCACGCCGATCCTCAAAGCTGACGGACCGAAGTGAACGTGAGCCGTCCTCAGCCCTTGCGCTTGGGCGCATAGGGCCGTTTGTCGCGCCACTCTGTCGAGAAGCGGACGAGGGCCTCGTCGGGGGCGTCGGGCAGCATGATCATCAGGCGCGCGAAAAGATCGCCCCGCCGTCCGTCGGCGGCGTAGGCGCCCCGGCCTTTCAGGCGCAGCATCTGGCCGGAGTTGGAGCGCGGCGGGATGGTCAGGGCGACGGAGCCTTCTGGCGTCGGGGCGTCCACCCGGGCTCCCAGCACGGCATCGGGGACGGAGACGGGGAGGTCCATGGTCAGGTCCGCCGAGCCGGCTTCCCGGCGAAACACCGGGTGCGGCTTGATGATCAGCTCGATCATGGCGTCCCCTGCGGGGCCGCCGAGGCGACCTGGTCCGCCCTTTCCGCGCAGGCGCAGCACCTGCTCGTCCTTCGCGCCCGTGGGCAGGGTGATGTCGAGGGTTTGGCCGTCCGGCAGGCTGATGCGCTTGGGGCCGCCCTTGATCGCCTCTTCAAGCTCGATCTCGAGGCGAAGGCGCATGTCCTCGCCCTTCATCGGCCCGTTCTGGGGCCCGCGCTGGCTGAAGCCGCCCCCCGCTCGACCGCCCATGATCTCCGACAGGATGTCCTCGAAGTCGGCGCCCTGAAAGGGATTGCCTCCGCCCGCGCCGGGCCCCTGCGGTTTGCGTCCGGGCTTGCCGCTGAACGGCCCGCCGCCCGTGAACCCTCTGGGGACCTCGCGGCCGTCGCCGTCGATCTCGCCCCGGTCGAAGCGGGCCTTCTTGTCCGCGTCGCCCAGGATGTCAAACGCCGCGCTGGCGCGCTTGAAGCGCTCTTCCGCCGCCTTGTTGTCTGGGTTCACGTCCGGGTGATTGGCCTTGGCCAGCTTGTGAAACGCCTTGCGGATCTCGGCTGTGCTGGCGGAGCGGGACACGCCCAGGGTCTGATACGGATCTTGCGGCACGGGGCTGTTGACTTCGTTCGATAGGGGCAGGCGAAGCGCGCCTTGTGACCTCACTTAAACCTTAGAAGCCTGAGCGCAAGGGGTGGGTGTGATATTATTACAACATTAGTGGGTCGGAGGGGGCGCCGAATCCGTAGATCGCGGAGCCTTGCGCCACGGTCACGCGGACGCCGCTGGGCGCCGGCCCGCCGAAATCCGTTTTCTGGTCCGCCGCCGCATAGATGACGGACGATGTAGCGGGGGAGAGCACGCGGACGAGCGCGCCGTCGGGGCCGTGGACCTCGACACGGTAGAACTCCCGCTCTTCGCTCAGGGGCGGATCCCCGTCGAGGGCGTCGCCAGAGAGTCGCGCGCGGCGGATCCAGCTCAGCGCGATATCCCCCGCAGCGGTGCGGGCGGCGGTGAGCTGGCAGGGCGCCCAGGGGCGTAAGGCGATCCCGTTCCAGACTGCGGTGAGGGTGGCGGAGGCGACGTCGGCGGAGGTGGTTCCCGCGGCGGCGGCGCGCCAGGTGAGGGCGAGGCCCCGCTCGCTCGCCGCCACGTCCGCCCGCTGCGGCGTTCCGTCCAGCAACACGAAGGGCTGCCCCGCCGACGCCCCCGCCCGCATGGCGAGATCGCTGCCTCCCTGGGCGCGGAGGAGGCCGGACAGGCGCCAGCGGCCCGCAGCGATCAGGGTCGCGTTGAGGAACTGGATCAGCTCCCACTCCCCGTTGTCGGCCTGCACGGCGGCGGCGTTGGCGCCGGAGAGCACCGCGCTTTGCGAGGCGCTGGACAGGGCGGCGGCGCCGAGCTGGACGTCGAGGGTGTTTGTGACGTCGAAGCGGAACCGTACCCCAGGGCTCAGCGCCGTAGCGGTCAGGCCCATCACCGCGGGCGCCGAGAGCAGGGCGCGCTGGGAGAGGACGTCGGCGCTGGCTCCCGCGGACAGGCTGACCGAGCGCCAGGGTGTGCGGACGGCGGCGACCAAGGGCCGCGTATCCGTCTCCGACCCCGGCAGGGGCGGCAGGTCCATCAACGCGACGGCGGGCGGGCCGGAGGGCTGGGCGGACGGGGAGACCTTGTAGGCGTCGTCTGGGGGGGCGGGGCCTCCGGCGTCCGGCGCTTCGGCCCCTGTGGCGAGGGCGCGTGGGGAGGGCGAGAGGTCGACCGCCGTCACGCGATAGAGCGCAGCGTCCGGGGCGAGGCGCACCCCGTCGCCGGGCTCGATCCTGTGGGCGAGATCTGTGGGCAGATGGATCTCCACCGTGTCCCGCTCGGCGCGGGCTCTGGCGAGGCGGCGCAGGCCCACGGCCCTCGCCTGCGACTCGGTGAGGCACAGCGGCAGGTTGGCCTGGCTGGCGCCGCCGCCTTCGGGGGACGGGCTGCGGGCGAAGGCTTCTCCGGTCTGGTAGTCCCGGGTGAGGTCCGCATAGCCCACCCGCATCCGGTCCGGCGCAGGCTTTAGCGCCCGGTGGCGGGTCACCGGGACTGCGGCGGCCTGCGGCAGGCCAAGCGTCGTCGGATCCAGGGTGACGGCGGACGTCATGTCGCGGGCGACGAGGGCGAGGCGTCCCTCCCGCTCGGCGAGGTCGAAGGGAAAGGCCAGGGCGAGTTCACTTAAAGTGTCGATCAGCCGCGCGGGCTGGTCGACGACGAAGCCCTGCACGATGCCGCTTGCGCCGGACAGGTCGGCCTTGGTCGGGTCGAGCCCCGCATGGAGCAGCAGCGCGGCGATCAGGTCCGCAAGATCGCCCGCCCCCGCTCGCCCCGTCAGCCAGTGCCCGCGCCCCCAGGCGGAGGCGTCGGCCCACAGGTCCGACCGGGCGGGAAACTCCGGAAAAGGCCTTGCGTCCCAGCACCAGAGCGCCATCGCGTCGCTGGCGATCATCGGCCCGCCATAGACCGGTGAGATCGGGCTCGCCGCCGGGTCGGCGTAGTGGCTCAGGACCGCCTCCAGCAGGCGCCGCTGGCCAAGATCGTCCCGTCCGCCATTGGAGAACGGAGGCAGGGCGTTCTCCGAGCTTTTGGGGTCGAGGAAGAGGTTGGGCGAATTGGCGCCCTTGTCGATGGCCGCGCAGCCGAATTCGGTCAGGCGCATGGGCTTCATGCCGGGCGACCAGCTCGTGGGGCTCGAGAGCCTGACCCCGCCCTTGCGGGGATAGTGCGCCGTCGACCACCAGCTGGTCAGATCCTTCGCCCGGTAGATCCACGGCTCCCCATAGGCGCCGTCGGTGATGGGGGTGCGGCTCTGGGCCAGCCGGTCCGCGTCGCTGGCGTAGTACCAGTCATAGGCCTCCCCCCCGGCGATGCGGGCGGCGAGATAGGCCGGGTCCGCCGGGCCGCCAAAGCCGGCTTTTGCGTCGAGATGTGTCGTCCCGTCCCGCCAGTCGGTGATCGGCGGATAGAAGTCGACGCCGACGAAATCGATGGCGGCGTCGCTCCACAGCGGGTCGAGGG
>CAIUZX010000456.1 GCA_903903715.1 uncultured Caulobacterales bacterium | reverse complement strand
AGGGTCCATACGTTCGCGGCAGTCGGCGACCTCCACATCGATGGCCGCATAATACGCCTTCATGACGTCGAGCTTGCTCGGGTAGAAGTTGAAGAAGGTGCCCTTGGCCACGGCAGCAGCGGCGACCACATCATCGACGCTGGTTCGGGCAAAGCCCCGTTCACGAAACAGGGTTAGGGCCGCCTGGTAGATGGCGTCTCTCAGTTCCGTGCGCGGGCGACCCCGGTTCGTTTTAGTGACTGTAGTCATGACTACAGTCATATTAGCTTTCGTTGCTGAGTCAACTTTTCTGCATGCCTGCGCCATGTTCCTGAAGCAGGTGGATCTGAAATGGCAGCATCCCACCCTTTGCGGAAGCCGGGACGGTCCGCTATTGAGCGCTCGCCGAGCGCAAATGTGGCTCATGGCGAACGGCTCCTGGGCTGCCTATACGAGAACACCAGATGCTCACAGTCGCCGACCTGTCTCGCACCGTGATCGTGGGCAACGGAGGCTCGGGCAAGAGTTGGCTCGCCGAGCGGGTTGCGGACCTGATTGACGTACAGGCCATTGATCTCGACATGATTCACTGGCTCCCCGGAGGTTACAACGCCAAGCGGGATCCTGAAGAGGCTCGCGATGCCGTTCGTAAGCTTGCAGCAGCCGATCGGTGGGTTATCGAGGGCGTCTACGGGTGGCTAGTTCAGGAGGCTCTGCCCAGGGCGACTGCGCTCGTGCACCTTGATATCCCCGATGAGGAGTGTGTTGAAAACGCGCAAGCTCGCGGGCTGAGGCGAGGCGGCGACGAAGCGTCCCACGCCGCGCTCATCGCGTGGATTCGGGAATATCGGGTGCGGCAGAACGCCAACTCCCATGTTGCTCACGCCAAACTGTTCGACGCCTTCTCTGGTCCGAAAATACGGCTCGAGTCGCGAGCGGACTTGGCGGCGCAGATTGGTGCAGCCGCAGCAAACAAAGTCGGCTAACCACCCTCAGCCGCCGTTCGCAATGTCCGCTTTCCGCAGCCGCATGTCCTCATCCCCCCCCTAATCCCTGCAGAAATTCGCGAGGTCGCTGGCGGTGTCGCGGCTGATGTCGGGGCAGGTGATGGAGAAGATCTCCGTCCCGTGGATCGTGCCCAGCACCATGCGGCCCCGCGCCTTCACCCCCGCCTGGAGCAGCAGGCGGTAGAAGCCGACGCCTTCGTCGCGTAAGGGATCGCACTCATTGACGCTGATCACCGTAGGCGGGAAGCCCGCCACGTCCTCCACCGTCGCAAAGCCCGGCCAGGCGAGGGGGTTGCGGGCCTCGAACTGCTCGATCCCATAGGCCATCCGGCCGCGGTTGTTGTGCAGCTCCAGCATGATGCCGTTGTTCTCGGTGGAGGAGGGGTTCTGCGGCAGGGGCCAGGCGCCCGCAATATAGGGGCAGAGGGCGTAGAGGCCCTTGACGGCGCCAAGGTGGCCGTCGCGCTTCAGTTGCAACACGGTGGCGATGGCGAGGTTGCCGCCGCCGCTCTCCCCCGCGACGACGATGCGCGAAGGATCAATGTTCAGCCGCTCCGCCTGCCCGATCAGCCAATGCAGGCCGGACACGCAGTCATTGAGGCCTGCGGGGAAGGGGGCGACCTCCGGGGCCGATGACGGTCGAAGCGCATTGCGGAAATCGACCATGACCACGGCCACGCCCCGCGCCGCGATGATCCGTCCCCAGGCCCGGTACATGCCGTTGAAACACGACATGGTCTGCATGCCGCCGCCGTGGATGTAGTAGACGCAAGGCAGACGCTCCGACGTGTCCGGCCGGATCACCTGCACCTTGATGGTGTTCCCGTCCGGGGCGGAGGTGAAGCTCTCCTCAGTGACCGTCAGGCCCGCCGACGGCGCCGTCGCCTCGTTGTCGCAGGCGTTCAAAAAGCCTTCCATCGCGCCTTCCATGGCCAGCGCCATCGGGCTGTTCGCCTCGGCCAGCAGCGCTTCGCGGCTCGCGACATCTCCCATCGGCGGACGGTCGGGGGCGGCGAACACCGCCTT
>CAIUZX010000455.1 GCA_903903715.1 uncultured Caulobacterales bacterium | reverse complement strand
TCGATCAGGCCGATATTGACGGTGAAGTCGGTCCCCTTGCGGATGAATTCCTTAGTGCCGTCGAGGGGATCGACCAGAAAGAAGGCGTCGCCCACGTCCGGCGTCCGGCCGGCGGCGACCTCTTCCTCGGCCACCACCGGAACGCCGGGCGCGAGGCGCTTGAGCGCCGAAAGAATAATGGCTTCGGCCCGCTGATCGGCGACGGTGACCGGCGACTCGTCGGCCTTGGTCATGACCTCGATGTCGCCCTGAAAGATCCGGAACACCTCGGCGCCTGCCGCAAGCGCGGCCTCCACCAGGCCTTCGGACAGCGCTTGGCGATCGGTGATGGACATGGGCCTCTCCCGGGCCGACGGGGCCCGCCGCCTTGAAGCCCGACGCCGCGAGCTTGGCAAGGGCGCAAAAGCGGCTTTCCCTTTTGCTCAAGCCCATCTAACTTCCGCCGCCTCATTCACGGCGGCGTCAAGGACGACATGACTGCGCCCACGCGACACTATCTCGACTTCGAACGCCCCATCGCCGAGCTTGAGGCGAAGATCGAGGAGTTGTCGAAGCTCTCCGAAACGGCGGGTCCTGGCGCCTTTGATCAGGAACTGGCCGCGCTGAAGCATCGTGTCGAGGACATGCGACGCGAAGCCTATTCGCGTCTCGACAGCTGGCAGAAGACGCAAGTGGCGCGCCACCCCGACCGGCCGCACTTCGTGGACTATGTCGAGACGCTGATCGATGAGTTCGTGGAGTTGCGCGGCGACCGCAAGTTCGCCGACGATCAGGCGGTCGTGGGGGGCGTCGGCCGCTTCCGCGGCATGCCGGTCGTCGTGATGGGCCACGAGAAGGGCCACGACACCACCACCCGCCTGAAGCACAATTTCGGCATGGCGAGGCCGGAAGGCTACCGCAAGGCGGTCCGTCTGATGGACATGGCCGAGCAGTTCCAGATCCCGGTGATCACCTTTGTCGATACGGCGGGCGCCTATCCGGGCGTCGGCGCCGAAGAACGCGGCCAGGGAGAGGCCATCGCCCGCTCGACCGAGCGCTGCCTGACCCTGACGACGCCGATGGTCGCCACCATTGTGGGAGAAGGCGGTTCTGGCGGAGCACTGGCCATCGCCGCAGCCAACCGCGTGCTGATTCTCGAGCACTCCATCTATTCGGTCATTTCCCCCGAAGCCGGCTCCTCGATCCTGTTCAGGGACCGGGCAGAAGCGCCGCGCATGGCCAAGGCGATGAAGATCACCGCCCAGGACCTGATCGGCTTCGGCATCGTCGACCGCATTATCCCCGAGCCGTCGGGGGGCGCGCACTCCGATCCCAAGGCCGCCATCAAGTCCGTCGGCGATGCGGTGGAGGAAGAGCTCAAAGCCCTTCTGAAGCTGGCTCCTGAAGGCATTCTTCGCCAGCGCGCCGACCGCTTCTACGCCATCGGGCGCAAGGGCATGGGCTAAACCCGGATCGCCAACTTATCCGCCCCGCCCAAAAACGCCGTATATTAGCGGCTCAAGTCCCGTCGCTCTGGAGGGCGATGATCAGGCCGAACATCGGCGACGGGCGCGGATCGCTATGGTCAGCCCGTCGTGCTGGTGTGGAGAGGTCAGAAAGAACCCCCAGCTGAGTCGATGTGGTCCGTTACGGCGCGCGCTGTTTCAAGCGTACCCAGAAGACCTGTAGACTCCCTATTTCGTCGCGAGACTGCGCGCGCCGTCCCTCCACCCCAACGTCCGGACGATTCCCGCCCGGCGCGGCATTCTGCTGTCCGTTTTCGCACATGCGAAAGGAAACAAGGTTGCGCCTCTGGCTTTCCGGCGCAGGCTCGTCTAGAAGCTCGCCGTCCTTCGCCGCCCATCGCCCCAAATGGGCGACTTCCAGAAACGCGCCCCATGTCCCTCAGAAATATCGCCATCATCGCCCACGTCGATCATGGCAAGACCACACTCGTCGATCAGCTGCTGGCGCAATCCGGCGTTTTCCGCGCCAACGAGGCCACCGTCGAACGGGCGATGGACTCCAATGATCAGGAGCGCGAACGCGGGATCACCATCCTCGCCAAGGCCACCTCCGTGCTGTGGCACGGCGAGGCGGGCGAGACCCGCATCAACATCATCGACACCCCAGGCCACGCCGACTTCGGCGGCGAGGTCGAGCGGATCCTCGGCATGGTGGACGGTTGCCTCCTGCTGGTCGACGCCGAAGAAGGCGTGATGCCGCAGACGAAGTTCGTGCTGGGCAAGGCGCTGAAGCTCGGCCTTCGTCCCATTCTGGTGCTCAACAAGGTCGACCGGCCGCACGCTGATCCCGACCGGGTGCTGAACGACACCTTCGACCTCTTCGCCGCCATCGGCGCGTCCGATGAGCAGCTCGACTTCCCGCACATCTACGCGTCGGGCAAGGAAGGTTGGGCCGTCGTGAACATGACAGACGAGCGCACCGGTCTTGCGCCGCTCTACGATCTGATCGTCCGCCACGTGCCGGCCCCCAAGGCCGAAGCGCGTCAGAGCGAACCGGGTCAGATGCTGGCCGTCCTGATCGAAAGCGACCCGTTCCTTGGCCGCCTCCTGACCGGACGGGTCGAGGCAGGTAAGCTGGTGCCGGGCATGGCCATCCGCGCCCTGTCCCGCGACGGCAAGGAAGTCGAGCGCGGCCGCGTGACCAAGATCCTCGCGTTCCGCGGTCTGAAGCGTCAGCCGATTGACGAGGCGCTGGCCGGCGATATCGTCGCGGTCGCGGGCCTGTCCAAGGCGACCGTCGCCGACACGATCTGCGACATCTCCCTGACCGAGGCTCTTCCCGCCCAGCCCATCGATCCGCCGACCATCTCCATGTTGGTCACGGTCAATGACAGTCCGCTGGCCGGCAAGGACGGCGACAAGGTGCAGAGCCGGGTCATCCGCGACCGCCTGCTCCGCGAGGCCGAGTCCAACGTCGCCATCAAGGTCCGCGAGACCGACGAGAAGGACGCCTTCGAAGTCGCCGGCCGCGGCGAACTCCAGCTCGGCGTGCTGATCGAGAACATGCGCCGGGAAGGCTTTGAAGTCTCGATCTCCCGCCCCCGGGTGGTCTATCGCACCGACGAGACGACGGGAGATCGGTTGGAGCCCATCGAAGAGGTCGTGATCGACGTCGACGAGGAATATGCCGGCGTTGTCATCGAGAAGCTGTCGGCCCGCAAGGCCGAGCTGAAGGACATGCGCCCCTCCGGTGCGGCCAAGACCCGCATCACCCTGGAAGCGCCGTCGCGTTCGTTGATCGGTTATCAGGGCGAGTTCCTCACCGACACCCGCGGCTCCGGCGTGCTGAACCGGGTGTTCAGCCACTATGAACCGCACCGCGGCGCGATCGAAGGTCGTCTTCGCGGCGTGCTTGTCTCGAATTCGGACGGTGAGACGGCGGCTTACGCCCTCTGGAACCTCGAAGAGCGGGGCGTGATGTTCGTCGGCGCGGGCGAAAAGACCTATCAGGGCATGATCATCGGCGAGAACTCCCGCTGGGACGATCTCGACGTGAACCCGATGAAGGCCAAGCAGCTGACCAACGTCCGGGCGTCTGGCAAGGATGAAGCGGTCCGCCTGACCCCGCCGCGGCGCATGACCCTCGAGCAGGCGATCGCCTATATTGAGGAAGATGAGCTGGTGGAAGTCACCCCGAAGGCGATTCGCCTTCGCAAACAGGTGCTTAACCCGTCCTTCCGCAAGCGCCGCGTACGGGAAGACTGAAAGCGTTTATTTTTCCCTAATTTAGTGTATAAATCCGCTTACAGGCGCACAGGCTCTCCGGTCGCTCCGGGGCCTTTGCGCAGTAAAGAGTCCTGCTGGATTGGGGAGACGGTGAACGCGCCTACCCGGTACACAGTCCGCCCCTGACGGGCGCCGGAACGCATCGACGATTTGTCACACGTCGCCTTTACGAGCGTGTGCAAAGGGGTTGGTTCCAGCGTGTCAGACGGCCAGTGTCGCTTAGTATCGCGTTTTACATCGACTGCGGGGAAGCTCGCGGCACGGTGTTTGCCCCTTTCAAGCGCAAGTGTCCCGTCGCGGGACAGTTGAATTGGTGAGAGGGGCGGCCTTATGGCGAACGATATCGACCTACATCTGGGTAAACGTCTGCGCCGGCGTCGCCGTCTGATGGGCCTTACGCAACAGCAGCTGGCCACAGCGGTCGGCATCCGGTTCCAGCAGATCCAGAAGTACGAATGCGGCGCGAACCGCATCTCGGCGGCCCGCGTGTGGGAACTCGCCGCGGCTCTGGAAGTGCCGGTGGGCTATTTTTATGATGGCCTCGAAGAGGGCGAGCCCGCCCAGCAGCTCGTGGCCGCATCGACCGAGGAGCCCCGGGCGGGCGAAGTTCTCGCGCGCAAGGAAACCATGGACCTGATCCGGGCCTACTACCAGCTGGGTGAGCGTCCGCGCCGCCGGCTTCTGGACCTGGCCAAGTCCCTCAACAACGACACACCGGCCTAAGCGCTGTGATCTCATGATTTGGGCCGACTGAGGTTTTGCCTTCGGGGGCGGTATTGGTTATGCGGTCGTCATGACCACATCGCCCCCCACCCTGCCCGATCCGCACCTTGACCGGTTCGAGACCTTCGCCGTCGAGCTCGCCCATGCGGCGGGCGCGGCGATCCTCCCCCTGTTCCGGGCCGATCACGGTCTGGAGGACAAGGGGGCGGAGATGGGACGGGTGTTCGATCCGGTGACTGCCGCCGACAAGGGCGCCGAACGGGCGATCCGCGCGGCCATCTCTGCGGCCTACCCCGACCACGGCGTGATCGGCGAGGAATACGGCGAGGACCGTCCGGACGCCGAGTTCGTGTGGGTGCTCGACCCCATCGACGGCACCCGCGCCTTCATTTCGGGACTCCCCCTTTGGACCACCCTGATCGCGCTCCGTCACCAAGGGCAGCCGGTCGTGGGGGTGATCTCCCAACCCTTCATCGGCGAGGTGTTCGTGGGCTCCGCTCGCGGCGCGCGCCGACTGCGGGACGGGGCGAGCGAGACCTTGAAGACCCGCAAGTGTGCGGCCCTGGCCGCGGCGCTGGGCGCCACCACCGACCCTCACCTGTTCCAGGGCGACGAGCGCGCGGCCTATGACGGCCTGCACGCCGCGACCCGCCTGATCCGCTATGGCGCCGACGCCTATGCCTACGCCATGGTGGCGGCAGGGGCGATGGACTTTGTGGTGGAGCGGGGTCTGAAGAGCTGGGACGTGGAGGCGGCTGTGCCGATCCTGGCAGGCGCTGGCGGTCTCGTCACCGACTGGACGGGCGCCCCCATCGGGAGGGACGGCGGGCGGATGCTTGTGGTCGGCGATGCGGCCCTCATGCCCGAGCTCGTCGGCCATTTCTCAGCCGCCCGGGACTGACCTTAGGCCGGCGCCACTTCGGCGGCGAGGCGGTCAAACTCCGCCCACATCTGCGCCCTGTGCGCATCCGTCTCCATCAACACCTCATGGAAGGCGCCGGGCACCTCCATGTAACGGCCTTTCGGCGCCCGGCGCGCGAGGGCCTGGGTCGTCAGATTGCACACCAGCCGCTCCTCCCCCGCCGCCACGACGGACAGGGGAATGGGCAGCGTGTCCAGGGCCCGACTCGATTTCAGGCGCGCGCTCAACTCCAGGGCAAACGCCACCCAGCCCCAGGTGACGCCCCCCAGAGCCAGCTCCCGCTCCGCCTCGATCTGGCGGCGGTGGAGGCTCCAGCGGGGCGCGTCGTGGGTCAGGCCGTTGTCCTCGAAGGTCTCGCTGAAGGGATCCTGCGGTCCGAGCGCATAGGTGCTCGCGAGGCCGATCCGGCTGAGCAGGCCGACGGTCAGGGCGGCGAAGGTCGGGTGAAAGCCGTCGATCTTCAACCCGGTCATGGGAGCGGACAGCATGACAGCGGAAAAGTCGTGGTGGCCGTTCTCGGTCACGGCGAGGAGGGTGAGACCTCCCCCCATGGAGTGGCCAAAGGCGATGCGCGGACCCGGCAGTCGATCCCGAAACCGGTCCAGAATCATCTTGTAGTCGGAAAGGAACGGCCGCCACCCGCTGGCGTGCCCCTTCATGCGGTCCGCCCCCACCAGCCGCTGGGACAGCCCCTGCCCCCGCCAGTCGTGGGCGAGCACGGTGAAGCCCCGCTCGTTCAGTTCGCGGACCACCTCGTAATACTTCTCGATGGGCTCCGTACGCCCGGGGCTGAGCACCACCGACCCGCGGGGCGTATCATCCGCGGGAAACAGGGCACAGCGCAGCCGGACGCCATCGCCGGCCGTCAGCCAGTGGGCTGCGGCCAGCGGCGGGACCGGCGCCTCAGGAATTGAGACCAGAGGCGCCGGATCTGACATATCGGACTTGTCCAGTCCGATCAGGCCATCTTCGCCATGAGGGGCTGCAGCTTCATGGCCACGGACATGTCGCCGTTCACCTTGATCTTGCCTTGCATGAACGCCATCGTCGGGTCGAGCTTGCCTTCGCCCATGGCTTCAAAGTCGTCCTTCGACACCACGATGGTGCAGTCGGCCGGCAGGTCTTCGTTCGTGACCGAACCACCGTCGATATGGATGAAGCCGTCGCCCTTCAGGTCGAACTTCAGGGTCTTGCCCAGGCCCGAATCCGCGCCCACGGCGGCCTTGAAGCGGTCGGTGATCTCTTGCAGCGTGGCCATACGATTATGCTCTCCGTTTGAAGCGCGGGGGGCGAAGGCCGCCCGGCGGCGCGCAGTAAATACGCGGAAGCCCCGCGGCGACAAGTGCGACGTTAAGGTCAACTACCGGTGTTTGTGCGCGCCGTGACCGTGAGGCTTCGCCCCTGCCCCTGTCGGCGCCTTGGCGGGGTCGCCCGGAGGGGGCGCCGCAGCCGGGTTCGGCTTGACGAAGCGCAGGGTCATCCGGTCGCTTTCCCCGATGGCGTCATAGCGGGCGTGGTCGAACTTGGGATTGTCCGGCTGGCCCAGAGGGGCGCTCTGCCGGGTCGGTGGCAGGGTCCAGACGCCGAAGGGGTGGTTGCGAGTATCCTTGGGGTTGGCGTTGACCTCGCTGGAGGCGGCGAACAGCAGCCCCGCCTCCTGCGCCAGCGCCGTGACATAGGCCTCGGTGACATAGCCGTTGACCGCAGCGGGATCCTGCGCGGACCCGGGCTCCGCCCGGTGCTCCTCAACACCCAGCAGACCGCCGATCTTCAGTGCGGCGGCTATGTCGGAGAAGGCCTTCTCCGCCCATCCGGCGGCCATCCAGTTATGCAGGTTGCGGAAGGTCAACACCATGTCCGCCGAGCCCGGCGGGACGAGCGGCCCGGACTTCGGCCCGAACCCCACCGTCTCGACCTTGCCGTACGGCGCACCCTGGGACGCGATGCGCTGGGCCAGCGCGGTGTTGGTCTGCACGGCTTCGGAAGGTTGCGGAGAGGCCGGATCAAACACGGCGACGATCAGTTTGCCGCCAGTCCTCGCCAGAAACGGAGCGAGGATCGCGGTGTACCAGCCGAGCCCCGGCCACAGCTCCACCACCGTCATACCTGGCTTCACCCCGAGGAAGGTTAGGGTGTCCAGCGGATGGCGCCACGCGTCCCGCGCCCGCTCCTGCGGCGTGCGGGAGAGGTTCCCCACCGCATCCGCCAAGGTGTAGGGCGGCGGGGCGGGCGCTGCGGTCTCAGCCCCTCGAAGTTTGGCCTTCTGAGACGTCCGACCGCACCCCGAGGCGATCAGCGCCGAGCTGGCGGCGCCGATCAGGAGGCTCCGGCGGGGCCAGACGTCAGAGGACATGGGATCAGCCGGGCTTGCGGAAGCGCAGGGTCATCCGGTCGCTCTCGCCGATGGCGTCATAGTGCGCGCGGTCGAAAGCCGGGTCCACAGGCTTGCCGTCCGCCGCGCTCTGGCGTTCCGGCGGCAGGGTCCAGACGCCGAAGGGGTGATCCTTGGAGTCCTTGGGATTGGCGTTGATCTCGCTGGAGGCGTCGAGGACAAAGCCCGCCGCCTTGGCCGCTTCGATCACCGTCGCGGTCGCCACATAGCCGTCCCGGGCGTCGCCCTTCTGCGGACGGGGGTCAGCCCTGTGCTCTTCCACCGCCAGATAGCCACCGGGCTTCAGCGCCGCGAAGGCGAGCTTGAGCGTCGTGTCGAGCTGGCCCGGGGTCCAGAGGAGATTGTGGATATTGCGGGCGGTGAGAATGATATCCACCGAGCCGGGCGCCGCAAGCTGCGTCACGCCCTTGCCGATGGGG
>CAIUZX010000454.1 GCA_903903715.1 uncultured Caulobacterales bacterium | reverse complement strand
GCCATAGCGCTTATTCCGGGCCTTCAGGGCGTAGACGAGGGTGGTCATGAGCTTGGCGCCCGAACCGCCGAGGGGGTGGCCCAGGGCGATCGCGCCGCCATTGACGTTGATCTTCGCAGGATCGGCGCCGAGGTGCTGAAGCCAGGCCAGCGGCACCGGGGCGAAGGCTTCGTTGACCTCATAGAGATCGATGTCCTCGATCTTGATGCCCGAGCGCTTCAGGGCCTTTTCGGTGCCGAACAGGGGCTCTTCCAGCATGACGACCGGATCGCCGCCGGTGACGGTCATGTGGACGATGCGGGCCATCGGCTCGACGCCCAGGGCCTTCAGGCCCCGCTCATTGACGATCATCACGCCCGCCGCGCCGTCGCAGATCTGGCTGGAGGTGGCGGCGGTCAGGACGCCGTTCTCGTCCAGCAGCTTCACGGCGGCCATGCCTTCGCGGGTGCCTTCGAAGCGGATGCCTTCGTCGACCAGGTGCATTTCCTTGGTCCCGTCGGGCAGGGTGATCTCGATGGGCAGGATCTCCGCGGTGAAGGCGCCGCTCTTGGTCGCGGCGATGGCCTTCTGGTGGCTCGCAAAGCCGTAGTCGTCGAGCTGCTCGCGGGTCATGCCGTACTTCTTGGCGATCATCTCGGCGCCCTTGAACTGGCTGAACTGGATGCCGGGATAGCGCTCCGTCTGACGGGGGCTCATGGGGTGGCCAAGGCCCGCCTTGTAGGGCAGGACCACGGGCGTGCCCATCGGCACGCGGCTCATGCTCTCGACGCCCGCGGCGATGACGACGTCCATCTGGCCGGACATGACGGTGGCGGCGGCGAAGTGGATCGCCTGCTGGGAGGAGCCGCACTGGCGGTCGACGGAGGTGGCCGGCACGCTTTCCGGCAGCTTGGAGGCCAGCACCGCGCCGCGGGCGACGTTGTTAGCCTGCTCGCCGGCCTGACCGACGCAGCCCATGATCACGTCCTCGATCAGCGCAGGATCCGCGCCCGAGCGGGCGACGAGCCCGTTCAGCACTTCGCCGGCGAGGTCGGCAGGGTGCCAGCCCGCCACGCGGCCCCCCTTGCGGCCTCCGGCGGTGCGGGCGGCGGCGACGATATAGGCTTCAGCCATGGTCAGCTCTCCGATTGACGCGGCGCCGATGAGCGCCGGGGTTTGACTGGTCTAGAGGGGCTTCCGTTCCGTCAGGCAAGCCCGGGTGAAAAACAGGTGTCAGCTTGTCCAGAAGGAGAAGGTGTCGAGGTCCGCCGCCTGCGCGCAGCCGCCGCGGGTCATCTTCAAAAAGAGGGCGTCGCCCCGCTCCGTCCGCTCCACCGACAGGGCCGAGAAGACGCCCATCAGGATGCCGTGGGTGGCGAAGCGGCGGTAGTCGCGCCAGCAGGCCTCGACGTCGTAGCCCGTAACGCCCCGCTTCTGCAGCTCCCCATGATAGAAGCCGATCAGGTCGCGCTCGTGCTCGCGGCGAAGCGCAGGATCGATCCCGGCGGACAGGAAGTAGGCGACGTCCGTCGCGCCCGCCCCCACGGTCACCGTCTGCCAGTCCAGCGTCGCCATGCGATGCCGTCCGCCCTGGACGTCGAACATGATGTTGTCGAGACGAAAGTCCGAATGCTGGACCGTCAGCGGCGGGCGATCCGTCACGGCCTGTTGGGCCAGAAGCGTCGCGGGCAGCTTTTCCACCAGCGCCATGAACTCCGGCTCCAGCATCCCGTCGTAGCGCGCCTTGAACATGTTGATGATCGCCGGCAGCGCCTGATTGACGAGGCCGGAAAGCTGGGCCGGGCGCTTGGCCAGCCACTCGATCTCCTCCAGCGCCGGGTCCCCCCAGCGCGGCGCGTGCAGGGCGGCTGCCTCCGCAAGAGCGGTCGTTGCATCCTCCAGCGAGCAGCCGTTGAGCTGATCTCCCTGCCGGGCGGGGCCGAGGTCCTCGAAGATCAGGGTGAAGTCGTCGGTCGAAGGATCGATCTCCGCCACCAGCGCTCTGGGCGTATGGATCGCCACCGTGCGCGCGAGTTCGCGGTAGAACGACACCTCCCGGATATAGAGCATGTGGTCCGTGCCGGACTTGCGGCTGGCCGGATCCTTGGCGGGGAACTTACCGACGACGGACTTGGGCGCCCCCGGCTCGTCGTGGTCATAGGTGAGCTCGAAGCGGAAGCTGTCGCCGACCAGGCCGTTGCCGACGCCCTTGGCGAGAAGGTCGGTCACCCGCGCGTGGCCCAGCACGCGCGCCTTGCGCAAGGCGGCCGTCATCCACTCGGGGTCGATACGCGCCGGGTCCGGCGCGAGCAGCGAAACGTCCATTCTTCCTCCCAACGCCTCAGCCGGGACGGGCCGTCTGGCGCGGCCATCCTGTCCCGGCGAAGGTTTTATAGTGCGCTCGTCTCAGTGCATCTTGAAGCGGATCGGCACGGTCTTGGGTCCGCACACGAAGTTGGAGACCATGTTGCGAGGGTCGCCATCCAGCGACACGCTGTCCAGTCTCGGCAGCAGTTCTTCCCAAAGAATCCGCATTTCCATGCGCGCCAGATGCTGGCCAAGGCACACGTGGGCCCCGTAGCCAAAGGCGACGTGCCGCTCGCTGCTGCGCTCCACATCGAACGTGAAGGGGTCCTTGAAGGCCGCTTCGTCGCGATTGCCGGACGGATAGCTCAGCATCATCCAGTCGCCCTTGGCGATCTTCTGGCCCGCGAGTTCGGCATCCTGCGTCGCGGAGCGCATGAAGTGCTTCACCGGCGTGACCCAGCGGATGCTTTCCTCGACGAGGCTGGGGATCAGGGCGGGATTGGCCTTCACCTTGGCGAACTGGTCTGGATTGCGGGCCAGCTCCCACAGCGCGCCCGCGGTGGTGGAGGAGGTGGTGTCGTGCCCCGCGGTCGCGACGATGATGTAATAGCCGATGGCCTCGAGCTGGCCGAGGGGGTGGCCGTTGATCTGGCCGTTGGCGATGACGGAGGCGATGTCGTCCCTTGGGCTCTTGCGGCGGTCTTCGGTGATGGCGTTGAAGTAGGTCATGAAGTCGATGACCACGGCCTGCAGGCTGGCCAGCGCCGCATCGGCGCTCTCGACCTCCTTGCCGTCCCGGTTCAGGTCCGGATCCTGCGAGCCAAACAGCTCCTGCGTCAGCTTCAGCATGCGGTGCTCGTCCTGTTCCGGCACGCCCAGCACCTCCATCACCACGTGCAGGGGATAGAGGAACGCCACGTCCCGGGCGAAGTCGCACTTGTCCCCCAGCGCCGCCATGCCGTCGACGAAGCCGCGGGCGATCTCGCGGATGCGTGGCTCGAGCTTCCTCAGGTTCTGCGGCATGAACCAGGACTGGGTCAGGCGCCGGTAGTTCATGTGGTCGGGGTTGTCCATCTGGACGAGGGAGCGGATCAGGTGCGGGCTGCCGCCGGTCATCTGCTTGACCTTCTCGCCGCCCTCGATGGTGGTGAAGGTCGTGAAGGTGTCGCCGTTGTGGAACAGTTCATTGTTCCGCTCGACCTCCAGGATGTCCGCATGGCGCGTCACGACCCAGAAGGGATCGCAGCCGTCCGGCTGGGCCACGCCCAGCGGCATCTCCTTGCGCAGCCACGAAAAGGCGGCGTCGACCCGCGCCCCGTCCGCATAGGCCTTCGGGTCCACGATCTCGGTGGCGATGTCCTTGGGAATGTTCGGGGTGATCATGTGGCGCATCCTTCCGAGAGACCATTTTTCAGGGACGCTAGCAGAGGATTGCTATACAGCCAACAAGTAAGTTAGACTCGTCGTATGACCTCGATCCTTGATCCCGTCACAGAGACTGAAGGCCGCCGGAGGACTCAAGCCGAGCGGCGGGACGAGTCCCAGCGTCAGCTCCTCGCCGCGACCTTGTCCGTGGTGGCGGAGCGCGGGGTGGGGGCGGCGACCTTCGACGCCATCGGCCAGGCGGCGGGCTATAGCCGAGGTCTCGCCACCCAGCGCTTCGGCTCAAAGCAGGGCCTGATCGACGCCGTCATCGCCGCGGCGCACCACGCTCGGGACGCGGCCCTCGACGCCGATCACGTGGCGGAGATGGATCCGCTCGACGCCGTCCTTCACTATGCCGACAGCCACCTGGCGGCGCTTGAGGCGGTCGGCGACAGCCGCGCCTACTTTATGTTGCTCGCGGGCGCCGTCGCCGATCGCACGCCGCAACGCGAGGCGTTCGCTGAGTCCCACGAACGCGTGCGCCGCTGGCTGGCGGAGCAGGTGGAGGCGGGGCGGCGCTCCGGCCAGATCCGCACCGACATCGACGCTGACGGGGTGGCGCTGCTGGTCGGCTCGACATTGCTGGGCGCCTCCATGCAGGCGATTGTGGATCCGCAGACCCCACTGGCGCTGATCCGCCGCACCCTGCGGGCCGTGCTGATCGAGAGTTTGCGACCGACGAAGGAGGTCTTCGATGGCTGAGGCGGCGTTTAAAGTCTGGCAGTGCCGCACCTGCGGCTACATCTATGACGAGGCGGAGGGCGACCTCTCCGAAGGCCTCGCCCCTGGCACGCGCTGGGCGGACATCCCTGCAACCTGGGTTTGCCCCCTGTGCGGCACGCCCAAGAGCGATTTCGACATGATCGAGCTCTGATTTTGCGTCCATAGGGTGAGGCGCATTGTCACACCTCATTCTGGGATGCCATTTTGGGCGCCCATTATGGGGTGAACGCCTTGACCTTTTTCTCCTTTCGAGTTAGTTTTTCTACACTGAATGGTGGAGAAAAACAAAAATGACAACTTTTGGTGCGCAAACTTTTGTCCCGGCCCCGATGCCGGTTTCGGTTGAGCGGCGTTCGTCGAAGCGTCAGCGCGTCCTTCTGACCGGCGTTCTCAGCGGTAGCCGTCGTGAAGCCAGCCAATCCTGCAGCGTGCGCAACGTCAGCGAGACGGGCGCCCGCATACAGCTCCCGGGCACGGACCTGCCGATGAGCTGGAGCAGCCTGATCGTCGTGCGCGACGCCTGCGTCTACGCCATCGAGCCCGTCTGGGTGTCCGGCGATCAGGCCGGCGTGAAGCTGGTGAGCACCCGCGCCTTCAGCGGCCCGTCGACCTATGAGATGGAGCGGCTGCGCGATCTGTGGCTCGAAAAGCTTCCCCGCAGCGGCCGATCGCTGCACTAGTCCGCGAAAGGGCTGCGCGTCATGAACGAGACCTACGCCCCCCAACCGGACTGGACCGCCATGACCCTTCCGGCTGTGAGTTCTGAAAGCGACCGCCGCGCTGCGCCCAGGCGCCGTGTCATGTGGAAAGCCGAAGCCGACGGCGCTTCCTGCGGCGTCCGCGACCTCAACGACGGCGGCGCCCGCATCATTCTTCCGTCGGCGCACGCTCTGGATGGCCGGCTCATCCTGTCGATCCGCCACCGCAACGCCGACTACCCCGCCGAAGTCGTCTGGAGATCCGGTTTCGCTGCGGGACTGAGGTTTTTAGGTTCGTCCCGGCTGAACTGATGGCGGGAATTCGGGTCTACGTCCTGAAGCCGGCGCGAGCCATCGACCGATTGCGGACGTTGGGTCGGTCCATTCTCGGAGAACATCCCCTGAGGCGAAGCGTCAATTCGGTGCGAGATCGCCGAACCAGTAGGCCGACGTGACCCCGCCATCCATCAGGAAGTCGCTTCCGGTAATGAAGCCACCTTCCGGTCCCATCAGCAGCGCCGCCACATGGGCGACTTCATCGGGCGTTCCAGCGCGTCCCGCTGCGGACACCTCGATCATCCGGCGGTAGCCTGCGCCGCGCGAACCGCTCAGCTCCTCCCGCGCCAAGGGCGTCATGATGATTCCGGGGCTGATGGTGTTGATCCGGGCGCCCCGACGGCCCCACCGGACGGCCTCGGCCATCACACGCAGGGCGTTGCCGCGCTTGGACAACTGGTAGGCGTGCAGCGGGTCCGTGACCCGATCCGGCTGGAGGAACGGCAGGCCGAGAAGATCCTCGACGGGCGTCAGAGCCAGCGCGTGGTTTTGTTCAGCGCTCAGGGCCGGGAGCCGGTGGCCGGACTGCGAGGCGATCACGACCCCTGTCCCTCCCCGAGCAATGACGTGGCCGAAGGTTTCCAGTACGAGGGCCACGCCATAGAGATCAATCCGCAGGATCGTCGCCGGCGGCGCCTGGCTCGGAGAGACCCCGGCGGCATGGACCAGGCCCGTGACGGAGCCCAGTCCGGTCGCCGTTGCGACAAGCGCCTCGACGCTGGCCCGGGAGGCCACGTCCACCGTGGCGACGGAGACGTCAAAGCCCGCACCCGCCATGACGTCCGCCGCCGCCTGGGCGCGCTCCCGTCGAAGGTCGGCCAGCAGCACCCGTTTGCCCCAGCCCACTCGCCGGGCGATGGCCTGACCGATCTGGCCCGGGCCGATGATGACGATGACGTCGGGCATGAACAGCTTCCTTTATATCCCTTGCACCGCCGGGCTGGGCTCGCTGAACCCTCAGATGCATTTTAGGCGAACCTGATGCGCCCCCGACCAGTAGGGCCAACGCAAGTTTTAGGGGGCAGGTCAACATCGCAGGCAAGAACAACACATCGAATATCCGCGCACCACCCTAACCGGGCATTCGCGGAGCCCGCCTTTCGGCGGCCTTTGCGGCGAGCGCAGTTTCCCGACGACGCGCGAGGTCTCCCGTCGGCGAAGGAGCAAAAGTGGGGGAGGCGGGCGAAACGTCCGGCCTTTTGAATTCTATAGGTATGGGTAGTTCAGAGGTTCGGCCGGAGGCTTCGCCCGTCTTTACGGTCCATTCTCGTCGGGGTGGGGTCCTTTCGTACCTTTTCAAACCCATCAAGGGCGCCCGAGCAGCCTGAACCGCTCCCGCCGCCAATGGTCTTGGCCTGATCATCGCCTCCCCCAGCGACGGGACAGGTCCAGTATAACCCAGGGCTGTGGAGGGGGGATAAGTTGGGCGGCGCCGCCTAGTCGCGAGACGCCGGAGGTCAAAAAATGGTAGTCCGATCTTCGCCGGATCGGCGTTGCGGCGCGGGTCGCCAGAAACCGAGGGGTGATTTGCGTGCCAGAGTCGATTGAACGCCAGTCCTTTAAATCGACGTCGGGGCATGTCCTCTCCGGCGCGCTGATCCGGCCTGACGGTCCGGTCCGGGCGGTGGCGTTGTTCGCCCATTGCTTCACCTGCTCCCAGTCCAGTCACGCCGCGACACGCGTCACGAATGAGCTGGCGAGGCTGGGCATTGCGGCGATGCGGTTCGACTTCACGGGGTTGGGCGCCAGCGAGGGCGACTTCGGGGTGCGGGGGTTTCCGGGAGACGTCGAAGATCTGATGTCAGCGGCGGCGCATCTGGAAGCGACCATCGGCGGCCCGGATCTCATGATCGGCCACAGTTTTGGCGGCGCCGCAGTGATTACGGCCGCATCGCAAATGCCCCGCGTCAAGGCCGTCGCCACCATTGGCGCGCCGTCGAACACGGCGCACGTCCTGCACAATATCCAGGGCGATCTCGACGCGATCCTGAGGACAGGGTCGGGCGAGGTGCGCATCGGCGGCCGCCCGTTCAATATCGGCGCGACATTCGTCAAAAGCACGTACGAGGGCCGCGTGCTTGAGGCGGCGCGCCAGCTACGCCGCCCGCTCCTGATCACCCACGCGCCGCTCGACGCCATCGTCGGCATTGAAAACGCCCGGGAGCTGTTCGATGCGGCGCTGCATCCGAAGTCGTTCCTGAGCCTCGATCACGCCGATCATCTCCTGACCTCGGAACGGGACGCCCAGTACGCCGCGCGGATGATCTCCACCTGGGCCGAACGCTACCTCATGGGGTAGGGGGATGCAGCCGCCTCGCCTGCCGCGAAAGGTGAGTGTCCGGCGACCACCACAGGGCGGTAATCGACCTGGATCGGAAGTTGGGAGGGTCTGCTTTCGGGGTCGCTTCGTTACCAAGGGCGAAGGATTCTGAAGCCGCCGACTAGCAAGAGTGGTCAATGTACCGACGCTGTCGCCGCTGATGCAGTATCGGGCGGCCACCTTCGTCGCCGCCCTGCTTCCCGACAAATGCGTGACTCAACTGTTCGTCAGAACCGCGGCGCGGTGACAATCGAAATGAGGACGCCGTTCAGATCGCGAACTCGGCTGACCCACTGTCCCCATGGCATCTGGCGAGGCGGATAAACGCCGATTGCGCCGGCGCTGATCGCTTTGTCATACGCGGTTTGAACGTTCTGCGCGATCAGAGAGATCTGGATTCCTGCGGGTTCGCCGCCGGCAATATTCGGACGAAACGCGAGCTGGCTTCCGGCGTCGGCGAGCTCTTTGCGCTCATTGTCCTCCCAGCCGAAGGCCAAAGTCGTTGATCCCGTGTCGAGCATCCCGAAAGCCTGATTGACCATCTTGGCCTTCAATCCAAAGGCGGCGTCGTAAAAGGCGATTGCGGCTGCGACGTCTGGGACGAAGAGAACTGTGTATCCGAATTGCATATCGAGGCTCCTGATGGTGCTCAGGAACGCCTTCCGTTCCCGTTGACGCAGGAACAATCACTCATATCTGGATCGACGATAATCAGGTCATTTGACATAGGATATATCTCATATCAGTATTAATCGTGGACCTGATCGATGCCATATCCGCCTTCGTGCGCGCTGCGGAGCGCGGCGGGTTTTCGTCGGCGGCGCGTGATCTTGGGGTCACCCAACCTCACATCAGCCGGGCAGTGCAGCAGTTGGAGGATCGGCTCGGCGCACGACTGTTCAACCGAACAACTCGCAAACTGGTGCTGACCGATGAAGGGCTGGACTATCTCGAGCGTTGCAGGTCGATCCTCTCGTCGATTGAGGACGCGGATCAATCCATCGGGAGCCGGGCCCAGACGCTCGTTGGCCAGCTGAGGATTTACGCTCCGGTTTCGCTGGGCCGCGCCATGCTTGTTTCGCGGGTCGGAGAGTTTCTCTCGCGTCACCCGCAATTGGACATAAATCTCGTCCTTGATGATCGCCCGCGAGACTTGATTGAGGAGCGTTTGGATCTTGGCCTTCGTGTCGGTCCGCTTCCGGCCTCGAACCAAAGATCCCGGCACCTTGGCGACGCGGATCGATTTGTTGTCGCGACGCCGGACTATTGGGACCGTCACGATCGACCCGAAACGCCCCAGCACCTTGAGGCTCATGAAAGTCTCATCTTCGATGGCACGATCACATTGGATCGCATCGAAATGGCGCGGGAAGGTGAAATCGTGTCAACGCCATTGCGAGGTCGGCTAAGGACAAACAGTTCAGAGGCGATCCTTGCCGCCACAAGGATCGGACTTGGCGTCTGCGTCGCGCCGAATTGGCTGATCAGCGAAGATCTCGCAACCGGCCGGCTGGAGCGTGTTTTGGCCGGATGGCGGGTTATTCCGGCGCTTCCGATCTACGTGACATATCCTGAAACCCGTGCGCCGACGGAGAAGGTTCGCCGCTTTGTGGATTGGCTTGTGTTCAGCCTGCGCGGCGACGGCATTTTAGGTTCCTCTCGGTCAGACTAGTACCTCCTCCCACCCCTCGCGGCCGTCGAGAAGGTCCACTTTCAGACGTTAAGCCTATGTCGGCTCACCACCCTCAACGGTCCTTGGTCGAGTCCGCTCTCAAGCCATGACGCAACGGCCCGCGGCCTCCTAGTGCGCCTCGTCCCAGTTGTCGGCGGCGCGGGCGTCGACGATGAGGGGTGTGGACAGGGCAATGGCGGGCTCGGCGGCGCGCTCCATCACGGAGCGGACCAGGGCGGCGACGGCGTCCGCCTCCTCGCGCTTCGCCTCGAACACCAGTTCGTCATGCACCTGCAAGAGCATGCGGGCGCGAAGGCCAGACGCCGCGATGGCGGCGGGCATGCGGGCCATGGCCCGGCGGATGATGTCGGCGGCGGAGCCCTGGATCGGCGCGTTGATCGCCGCCCGCTCAGCGAACGAGCGCTGCGCGGCGGCCTGGGAGCGGATCTCCGGAATGTGGATCTTGCGGCCGAATAGGGTGGTGACGAAGCCGTTCGCCTTCACCTCCGTCTTGATCCTGTCCATGTAGTCTCGGATGCCGGGGAAGCGCTCGAAATAGGTGCGGATATAGTCCCCCGCCTCGCCCTGCGGGATGGAGAGCTGGTTGGCGAGCCCGAACGCCGAGATGCCGTAGATGATGCCGAAATTGATCGCCTTGGCCCGGCGGCGCACCTCGGACGGCATGCCCTCGATGGGCACGCCGAACATTTCCGACGCGGTCATGGCGTGGATGTCGAGGCCTTTCTGGAACGCAGACTTGAGCTGGTCGATGTCGCCGATGTGAGCCAGCAGTCTCAGCTCGATCTGGCTGTAGTCGGCGCTGATCAGCACGTGCCCGGGCTCAGCCACAAAGGCCTTGCGGATCTTGCGGCCTTCCTCGGTGCGGACAGGGATGTTCTGCAGGTTCGGGTCCGACGAGGACAGGCGCCCGGTCGAGGTCGAGGCCAGCGCGAACGAGGTGTGCACCCGCCCGCTCTGCGGCGCGATGGCGGCGAGGAGGGCGTCGGTATAGGTGCCCTTGAGCTTTGACAGTTGCCGCCAGTCCACCAGGGTGCGCGGCAGGCTGTGGCCCTGCGCCGCGAGGTCCTCCAGCACGCTGACGTCGGTCGCCCAGGCGCCCGTGGCGGTCTTCTTGCCGCCGGGCAGTTTCAGCTCGTCGAACAGGATCTCGCCGAGCTGCTTGG
>CAIUZX010000453.1 GCA_903903715.1 uncultured Caulobacterales bacterium | reverse complement strand
TCAAAAGCGCCCCAAGGCCTGCGGGATCAAGCTTTTGCTCGCCGCCGATGGCGAACAGGGTCTCGGCCAGGGTCAGGACGTGGCGGCCGTCGCCGTCTGCCATGTCGACCAGCGCCTGCCGCCCAGCGGCGTCCAGGGGCAGCGCCTTCCCCGTCAGGTCCTCGGCCCGGCTGAGCAGGGCGTCCAGATCCCCCTCCCCCAACCGGTTCAGCACGAACACCTGACAGCGGGACAAAAGCGCGCCGTTCAGCTCAAACGAGGGGTTCTCGGTCGTGGCGCCGACCAAGGTGATCACCCCTTCCTCCACAAAGGGCAGGAAACCGTCCTGCTGGGCGCGGTTGAAGCGGTGTATCTCGTCCACGAACATCAGGGTTGCGCGGCCCATCTGCCGACGCGTCCGTGCCTGATCGAAGGCCTTCTTGAGGTCCGCAACGCCGGAAAATACGGCGGAGAGCTGCTGGAAGTCGTATCCCGCCGTCTGGGCGAGCAGGCGCGCGATGGTGGTCTTGCCGACCCCCGGCGGGCCCCACAGGACCATCGAGGACAACCTACCCGCCGCCGCCATCCGCCCGATCGGCCCGTCTGCGCCCAGAAGGTGCTGCTGGCCCACCACCTCGGCGAGGGCCGCAGGACGCAGCCGGTCCGCCAGAGGCCGCGCCGCATCGTCCTTGCCGGGCGGATCCGGCGGCGACAGGCCAGCAGCTTCGAAGAGATCAGCCATATGACTAGGGTCCGAATGGGGTGGCGCGTAAGTGGGCGACCTTAGAGGCCGAAAGCTGCGCCGTCATCCGCCTGTCGCAGTAGATCAGAAGCGCGCGTTGATCTCTTCGCCGTTCCGCTCAATTGTGAGTGTAGCGACGCCCACCGTACTGAGCGCAGACGCCGCCTCCGCCACCGTCGAAACCGGGCGACCATTCACCTTGCGCAGGATGTCTCCCGCCTGGAAGCCGAGCCGAGCCGCAAAACCATTGCCGATCTTGATGATCAGCACGCCGCGCTGGAAGGGATCGAGGCCGAACTCATCCGCCGCTGCGGGGGAAAGATTGATGACGGTCGCGCCCTGCATGGGCTGGCGGCCCGACAGGGTGCGCTGATCCCGCGGGGGTGAAGCCGGCGGCGCCTGCAGGCGGATGGAGACCGTCCGGTCCGCCCCGCCCTTGCGCAGCTTCAGCGAAAGACTCTCGCCGATCCGGTGTGTCTGGGCCACGTAGCCAAGTCCGGAATCGTCCGTGACCGACTGGCCGTCTACGGAGATCACGAGATCTCCCACTCCAACCCCTGCCTCTTCCGCCGGCGAGCCGGGATAGACGGCCGTGACGACCGCGCCTTCCGGCCTCGCCATGCCGAGGCTGGAGGCGATTTCACTGTCGACCGCCTTGGTGTGAAGGCCAAGCCAGGGTCGGACGAGCGATTTGGCCCCGCCTACCGCCGTCTCGACCACGCGCTGCACAAGCGCAGCAGGAATGGCGAAACTGACGCCGGAATTCGAGCCCGAGCGCGAGACGATGAAGGTGTTCACACCGATGATGTTGCCCGCCATGTCCACCAGCGGGCCGCCGCTGTTGCCGGGGTTCACGGCGGCGTCGGTCTGGATGTACTGGCCGACCCCCGATCCCACCTCGGTCCGCGCCAGCGCGGAGATGATCCCGTTCGTCACGGTCTGTCCCACCCCGAACGGATTGCCGATGGCAAGAACGAGGTCGCCCACCTCGAGTTGCTCATGCGCAGCCAGCGGCAGCACCGGCAGGCTTTCAGCGCCGGGATTGATCTTCAGCACGGCGAGGTCAGAGCGTTCATCCGCCAGCAGGACCTTGGCCGGGAACTGTCGCTTGTCGGCGAGCTGGACCATCACCTCGTCGGCGCCGGCGATCACGTGGTTGTTGGTGACGATCACCCCGTCCGCCCGGACGATTGAGCCGGAGCCGAGAGAGCCCTCCACCCGATTGCGCGGCACGCCTCCCCCAAAGAACTCGAAGAAGGGGTCGATCTGTCGAACCGTCCGCTGGCTGAACACACTGACGACGGCGGGCGCAGCCCGCTTCACGACGGGGCTGAAGCTCATCTTCATCGTGGTGAAGTTGGCCGGCGGGGCGCGGTTCGGCTGCACCAGCCCAGCGCTGCCGGGGGCGACGGCCCCCGCTTCGGTCCGCGCGGCGGGATCGGAACAGGCGGCCAGCAAAGCCAGGACAGGAATGCAAAGACGGCTCAGGCGCAAGACAGGACCCATGAATGACATCCGAGAAACCGACATGATTCCACCAGATCAAAGGGGCGCAAAGATGACACGCACCGCCACTCCGCAGCCACAAACCTCAACATGCTCAAGCAGCTGAAGGCTCGTGCTCCGGCGCGGGTCGGGCCGCCGGCCAAGCGACGGCGAGTGCGACCAGACACAGAAGCGAAGACACCAGAATTGGCAGGCCGGGCAGGCCCAGCGTCGCCTTGTTGCGCACGGCGAAGGCGAGCAATGAGAGATACAGGGCCGGGCCGGCAATGGCGGCGACCCCCATCATTGCAGAGTTGGCGCCCTGCAACTGCCCCTGCTCGGACGGCCCGACCCGACGGGTCATCAGGCCCTGCAGCCCGGGGCTCATCAGGCCGCTGAGGGCGCCCACGACCACGCCGAGATAGAAGATGGGACCTGTCGGCGCGAAGGCGTAAATCATCATCCCCGCCGCCGATGAGGCGAGACCGATCAACAACGCCCCTCGCTCGCCCAGGCGCTTCACCGCCGGACCAACCAGAGTGGCCTGCACGAAGATGTTGGCGGACCCCGTCGCGAGTAGCATGAAGCTGGCGTCTCGCGGCCCCCAGCCGAACCTCTCGCCCACGAACAGGACGAAGATGCTTGGGAACACGTTGTGCGCCATCTGGAACAGGAAATAGACCGCCGCGAGGGCGAGCAGGCCCGGCTTTGACCGCAACAGCGCGAGCGATCCCAGCGGATTGGCCTTCGCCCAGTTCAGTGTCTTCGCGCGGCGCGACTTGGGCAGGGACTCGGGCAGGATGAAATAGCCGTAGAGCCAATTGGTCAGGGCGAGCGCGGCTGACAGGTAGAAAGGCCAGCGCAGGTTCATCTGTCCCAGCAGCCCCCCGATAACCGGACCGATCACGAACCCCACGCCCCAGGCTGCGCCCATCAGGCCGAACGCCTTGGCCCGATCCTCGGGCGCCGTCACATCGGCGATGTAGGCGTTGGCGGTAGAGAAGCTGGCGGACGTCACGCCATTAATCACGCGCCCGACGTAGAGCCAGGCGAGGGTCGGCGCGAGGGCCATGAAGATGTAGTCAATGCCGAGGCCAAACACCGAAATCAGGAGAACCGGCCTGCGCCCGAAGCGGTCCGACAGCATGCCCTGAAGCGGGCTGACCACGAACTGCATCGCGCCCCAGGTGACGGCGAAGACCATGGTGTAATCCGCGGCGCGCGCAGTGTCCCCGCCGGCCATGGACTTCACCAGGTTCGGCAGAACCGGGATCATCACGCCAAGCGCCAGCACATCCATGAGGGCGGTGGCGAAGATAAAGGGAACAGCAGCCTTGCGACGCTGATCAGACATGGCTTCAGTCGTCACGGCGTCTCCTCAAGACAAGACCGCGACCGCAGAGGCAGCGGTGAATTAGTCCTCGAAGGACTGGTCAACCACTGGACCGCTGTCCTTGCCCTTTTCGGACACGTCACGGTCCACGAACTCAATCACAGCCATCGGGGCGTTGTCGCCGTAGCGATAGCCGGCCTTGAGCACGCGGATATACCCGCCCTGACGCGACTGATACCGCGGACCCAGGGTCGCGAACAACTTGCCGACCTGCTCGATGTCACGGACATGGCTGATCGCCTGACGCCGCGCGTGCAGATCGCCGCGCTTCGCTAGCGTCACCAGCTTCTCGACGATGGGCCGAAGCTCCTTCGCCTTTGGCAGGGTGGTCACGATTTGCTCGTGCTTGATCAAGCTCGCCGCCATGTTGGCGAACATGGCCGTACGGTGGGCCGAGGTACGACCAAGCTTGCGGTGCGCGACGCCGTGACGCATGAGACACTCTCCGAAAGGTTCGGGCCGTCTCGCGACGGGCCGATGGTAGACGGGTTAAATCTGGTCTTCGAACTTCCGAGCCAGATCTTCGATATTTTCCGGCGGCCAGTTGGGCACATCCATTCCCAGATGCAGACCCATGCCCGACAGGACTTCCTTGATCTCGTTCAGCGACTTCCGGCCGAAGTTCGGCGTGCGAAGCATTTCGGCTTCGGTCTTCTGAATGAGGTCGCCGATGTAGACGATATTGTCGTTCTTCAGGCAGTTTGCCGAACGGACAGACAGTTCCAGCTCGTCGACCTTCTTGAGGAGCGCAGGGTTGAAGGGCAGCTCCGGCTTCGCTTCGTCCGGACCCTTGCGCTGCGGCTCTTCGAAGGTGATGAAAATCCGCAACTGGTCCTGCAGGATGCGCGCCGCATAGGCGACCGCATCGACAGGCGTCACAGCGCCGTTGGTTTCCACTTCGAGGATCAACTTGTCGTAGTCGAGGCTCTGGCCCTGACGGGTCGGCTCAACGCGATAGGCCACCCGCTTGACCGGGCTGTAGAGCGCGTCGATGGCGATCAAGCCGATCGGCGCGTCTTCCGGGCGATTCCGCTCGGCAGGAACATAACCCTTGCCAGTCTGGACGATGAATTCGATCCGCACCTGCGCGCCCTCGTCGAGGGTGCAGAGGACGTGATCCTTATTCAGAATGTCGATGTCCGACGGCGCATCGATCATGCCCGCCGTGACCGGCCCAGGACCGGTGGCGCGCAGGGTCATGCGCTTCGGGCCTTCGGCATGCATTCGCAGGGCCAGTTGCTTGATGTTCAAGATCACGTCGACGACGTCCTCGCGAACGCCTTCCATCGACGAGAATTCATGCACGACGCCATCGATCTGGACAGCGGTCACCGCCGCGCCCTGCAGGGACGACAGCAGCACCCGGCGCAGCGAATTGCCCAGGGTGACGCCAAAGCCGCGCTCGAGCGGCTCTGCAATCATACGCGCCTTCCGGGCGCCGTCTCCGCCAGCTTCGATGAGCGGCTTTTCAGGACGGATAAGCTCTTGCCAGTTTCTTTCGATCACGACGGTCCTGTCTCTCGTACGGGGCTGCGGCGCTTCTGCGGGAGGGGGCCCGTCAGTGCGCCAGCGGCGAATTGGGAGAAGTCGGCTTTAGACGCGACGGCGCTTGGGCGGTCGGCAGCCATTGTGCGGAATGGGTGTCACATCACGAATCGTCGTGATCGTGAACCCGACCGACTGAAGGGCCCGGAGCGCCGATTCCCGACCCGAACCCGGGCCGGCGACATTCACTTCGAGAGTCTTCACGCCGTGTTCCATAGCCTTGCGGCCCGCGTCTTCAGCGGCCATCTGGGCGGCGTAAGGAGTCGACTTACGCGACCCCTTGAACCCCATCGCGCCCGCCGACGACCAGGAAATCGTGTTCCCTTGCGCGTCGGTGATGGTCACCATGGTGTTGTTGAACGAGGCGTTCACGTGAGCGACGCCCGAAGTGATGTTTTTACGCTCGCGCTTTTTAACGCGTGCTGGTTCCTTGGCCATGGAGCTTGAGCCCTACTTCTTCTTGCCGGCGATCGGCTTGGCCGGGCCCTTGCGGGTCCGTGCGTTGGTGTGAGTGCGTTGACCGCGGACCGGCAGGCCCTTGCGGTGACGAAGACCGCGATAGGACGCCAGATCCATCAGGCGCTTGATGTTCATCGACACTTCACGGCGAAGGTCGCCTTCCACCGTGTAGTCACGGTCGATCGATTCCCGCAGCTGCAGGATCTCGGCGTCGGTCAGCTGGTTGACCCGGCGACTATCCTCGATGCCGACCTTGGTGATCAGCTCCTTGGCCGCCTTGGGGCCGATGCCGTGAATGTACTGGAGCGCGATTTCGACGCGCTTGTTCGTCGGGATATTGACGCCTGCGATACGGGCCACGTCTGTCGTTCTCCAAGTGCGCGCGCACAAAAAACGCGAAAGCGCCTCCGCCCCGCCAGGGGGCAGAGAAAGCCGGCGCAATCGCTGCGCCTTTTCGCGGAAGCGCCCCGTTATAAGGATCCATCGGCGGGCGTCAATGCCCGACGCTGAAATTCCTAAAGAATTGTCCACCTATTCGGTGGGGCGTTCTACTGATCAGAGCCTCGCAAGAGCCGCGTCTATAGACGCCGCGACCGCCTCGATATCCGCCATGCCGTCCACTTCCACCAGTTTGCCCTGCCCTTCGTAGTAAGGCAGCAGGGGGGCAGTCTGGGTCATGTAGGCGTCAAGACGCACCTTGTAGGCTTCAGGATTGTCATCCGCCCTGCCCTCCGCCGCGAATCGCGCAGCGATTCTGCCGAGCAAAGCTTCGGGATCCACTTTCAAACGAATCACCAGATCGATCTTGGCGCCACGGCCGTCGAGGAGGCGGTCGAGGGCTTCGGCCTGGGCGACCGTGCGAGGGAAGCCGTCGAAGATGGCGCCGCCAGCCGATTCGGTTTCGGGCAGGCGCTCCTCGATCAGGGCGATCACGATCTCATCGGACACGAGTTCTCCCCGGTCCATGATGCCGGACACGCGCTTGCCGAGCTCGGAGCCGGAACTGCGCGCCGCCCGCAGCATGTCGCCGGTCGACAGTTGGACCATGCCGCGCTTGTCGACCAGACGCTTGGCCTGGGTGCCTTTGCCCGCCGCGGGCGGTCCAAACAGGATAAGGTTCATGGCGTCTCCCCAGCCCCGATTTCAGGCCTTTGCAGCCATCGGCGCAGTCACCTGCGCCGAGTCGGCCCTTGCTTAGCGGGCTCTGGCGCCGCCGCGCAACTTCGACTTTCGGATCAGACCCTCATATTGATGGGCCAGAAGATGAGACTGGATCTGCGCGACCGTGTCCATGGTCACCGTGACCACGATCAAGATCGACGTACCGCCCAGATAGATCGACGGTCCAACCGCTCCGGACAGCGCCTCAGGCAAGAGACAGACCACTGTAATGTAGGCCGCGCCGATGACTGTCAGACGGGTCAGCACATAGTCGAGATAAGCCGCCGTCCGCTTGCCAGGCGGGTAGCCCGGAAGGAAGCCGCCGTACTTGCGCAGGTTCTCCGCCGTGTCATCCGGATTGAAGACGATCGACGTGTAGAAGAATGCGAAGAAGACGATCAGGAATCCGTACAACAGC
Source organism: uncultured Caulobacterales bacterium (assembly GCA_903903715.1). GTDB lineage: Bacteria > Pseudomonadota > Alphaproteobacteria > Caulobacterales > Caulobacteraceae > CAIMFV01. The sequence goes on along the minus strand of CAIUZX010000453.1, from coordinate 6,999 downwards.
ATGAAGGCCGGCTGGCCATGCTGGAGTTGGCCCACGGCCAGCGGCATCCACTGGAGCCAGGTCGGCAGATTGGCCTGGCTGAGGAAGCCCAGCACCGTCGTCGGAAGCAGGAGGAGGCTGGACGCGAAGATCGGCGGGATAACCCCCGGCGTGTTGATCTTGAGCGGCAGGAAGCTCGAGTCTCCTCCGTACATCCGGTTGCCCTGCTGGCGCTTGGGATACTGCACCAGCAGGCGGCGCTGGGACCGCTCCATGAACACGATGAACAGAACAACCGCGACGGCCATGACCATGATGCCGAGCAACACGGCGGGATTCATGCTGCCGGTGCGGGTCAGGGACAGGAGCTGCCAAACGGACCGGGGCAGCGCGGCCACAATGCCTGCGAAGATGATGAGGGACACGCCGTTGCCCACACCGCGGCTGGTGATCTGCTCACCCAGCCACATCAGGAACAGGGTCCCGCCGGAGAGCGTCGCCATAGTCGACAGGATGAAGAACACGCCGGGGTGGTCGACGAGGCCCGGGCTGTTCTGCAGGCCGATGGCGATGCCGAAGGACTGCACCAGCGCCAGGAACACGGCGAGATAGCGGGTGTATTGGTTGAGGGTCTTGCGACCCGCCTCCCCGCCTTCCTTGCGCAGCTTTTCCCAGGGCCCATAGATGGTGCCCATGAGCTGTACGATGATCGACGCGGAGATGTAGGGCATCACGTTCAAGGAGAAGATCGCCATGCGCTGCACGGCGCCGCCTGAGAACATGTTGAACATGCCCAGGATGCCCTTGGACTGACCCGAGAACGCAGCCTCGAAATGCGCCAGATCGATCCCCGGAATCGGAATGAAGGTCCCGAGCCGGTACATGATCAGCGCGCCAAGGGTGAACCAGAGGCGCTTGTGGAGCTCCGTGGCGCGCGCGAAGGCGCCCACGTTCATATTTGCGGCGAGCTGTTCTGCGGCCGAAGCCATATCAAGTCCTCAACACCTGCGTGAACGCCACAGATAAGCCCGCCGCGCCGAAATGTCAGCCCTCGGCGGAAACCGGCTTCTTCGTTTGCACGACCGTGCCGCCAGCCGCTTCCACGATCTGGAGCGCCTTTGCCGTGGCCGCATAGCAGGTGATGTTGAGCTTGACGGACAGATCTCCGAGGCCCAGCAGCTTCACGCCGTCGAGCTCGCGGCGGATCAGGCCGGCGGACTTCAGCACGGCGGCGTCGATCGGCTTCGCCGCATCGATCTTGCCAGCTTCGATCGCCTTCACCAGGCGCCAGATGTTCACTTCCGCGAACTTCAAAGCATCCGGATTGTTGAAGCCCCGCTTGGGCATGCGCATGTGGAGGGGCATCTGGCCGCCCTCGAACGCGTTCATGCCGTGACCGGTGCGGGAGGTCTGCCCTTTCACACCACGACCAGAGGTCTTGCCCTTGCCGGAGCCGGGGCCGCGGCCAACGCGCATGCGGCCCTTGCGGGCGCCTTCGTTGTCGGCCAGTTCGTTGAGTTTCACCATGACGCCTCTCCTGAGCAGGGTTCATACGCCAGACCAAGGGGTCCGACTCGGCTGAAAACGATTTGAGGGCTGCGCGGTGACGCAGCCCTCGATGGGGGTTTAGACTGTGGCTTCGACCACTTCAACAAGGTGATGCACCTTGCGGATCATGCCGCGGACGCACGGGTTGTCATCAAGCTCGGACGTACGTCCGATCTTGTTGAGACCCAGACCCACCAGGGTCTCGCGCTGGTCCGGATGGCGGCGCAGCGGGCTGCCGATCTGGCGAACGACGATCTTGGACATGGTCACTCTCTCCTCAGCCTTCGATCGCGTCAGGCGACGAAGCGCCGTCGGTGCGACGACCGAGGATGTCCGCAACCTTCTTGCCGCGCTTGTTGGCGATCTGGCGCGGGCTGCTCTGGCCCTTCAGGGCGTCGAACGTGGCGCGCACCATGTTGTAAGGGTTGGACGAGCCGATCGACTTCGCCACAACGTCCTGGATGCCGAGGGTTTCGAGAACGGCCCGCATAGGACCGCCCGCAATCACGCCGGTTCCGGGAGGCGCCGCGCGGAGCGTCACCTTGCCGGCGCCGTGACGGCCTGCGCCGTCGTGGTGCAGCGTGCGGCTTTCGCGCAGCGGCACCCGGATCATCGACTTCTTGGCTTCTTCCGTCGCCTTGCGGATCGCTTCAGGCACTTCACGCGCCTTGCCGTGACCGAAGCCGACGCGGCCCTTCTGATCGCCCACGACCATCAGAGCTGCGAAGGAGAATCGACGTCCGCCCTTCACAGTGGCCGCGACGCGGTTGATGTGCACCAGCTTTTCGACGATATCGCTTTCGGCGCGTTCTTCGGTCGACGGACCGCGGTCACGACGATCGCGACGTCCGCCGCCTTCGCCGCCCCGTTGTTGCTGTTGTTCGCCACGGGCCATGTTCAGGTTCCCTTAGAAATTCAGGCCGGCTTCGCGCGCGGCGTCCGCCAGGGCCTTGACCCGGCCGTGATAGAGATAGCCGCCGCGGTCGAAGACCACGTCAGAGACGCCCTTTTCCTTGGCCCGCTCTGCAATGAGACGACCGATGGCCGCCGCAGCTGCCATGTCGGATCCCTTGGTCACGCCGGCGGCGGATTCGAGGGTGGACGCCGACACGACGGTCACGCCGTTGGCGTCGTCGATGAGCTGGACCGAGATGTTCTTGTTCGAGCGGAACACCGAGAGTCTCAGGCGACCAGCGCCCACCTTCTTGAGGCGGGTCCGGTTGCGCTGGGCGCGGCGAGCTGTTTGTTCGCGAGGAGAGAGCGCCATGGCTTATTTCTTCTTGCCTTCCTTGCGCCGCACGGTCTCGCCCTGATAGCGGACGCCCTTGCCCTTGTAGGGCTCGGGCGGCCGGATACGGCGAATACGCGCGGCGGTTTCACCCACCAGCTGCTTGTCGATGCCGCTGATGCGCACTTCGGTCTGCTTGGGAACCGCGAAGGTCACCCCGGACGGCGCCGGAATGTCCACATCGTGGCTGAAGCCAAGCTGCATGGACAGCGCAGAGCCCTTCATGGCGGCGCGGTATCCCACGCCCACCAATTCCAGAACCTCTTCGTAGCCGTCCGTCACGCCATGAACCATATTGGCCACGAGCGTACGTGACAGGCCCCACATACCGCGGGCGCGCTGAGTGTCCACAGAGGGCGTGAGCGTAAGCTCGGCGCCTTCGCGAGTGACCGTCACTTCTTCCGGAACCGTGAAGGACAGCGTCCCCTTGGGTCCCTTCACCGACACGGTCTGACCATCGACGGTCAGGGTGACGGTGGCCGGAATGGCGACGGGTTTCTTTCCGATACGAGACATGGTGGCCCTTTCCCGATCAGTAGACCCGGCACAGTACTTCGCCGCCAACGTTTTCGCTGCGCGCCGCACTGTCCGACATGACGCCCTTGGGCGTGGAAAGGATCGAGATTCCGAGGCCGTTCTTCACGGGCTTCAGATCCTTGATCGACGAATAGACCCGGCGACCCGGACGGGACACGCGGGCGATGTCGGCGATGACCGGTTCGCCGTCAAAGTACTTCAGCTCGATCTCGAAGGTCGGGTGTTCGCCCGGCGTTTCGACCAGGGCGTAGCCACGGATGTAGCCTTCGTCCTGGAGCACGTCCAGCACGCGGCGACGCAGGGTCGACGCGGGCGTCAACACCTTGGCGCGCTTGCGCTGGTTGGCGTTCTTGATACGGGCGATGAGATCGCTCAGGGGATCATTGATGGACATGTGCTCCCCCCCCTTACCAGCTGGACTTGACAAGCCCGGGCACCTGCCCGGCGGAACCGAGTTCGCGCAGTGCGATCCGGCTCATCTTCAGCTTGCGATAATAGGCCCGCGGCCGGCCGGTGACGGCGCAGCGGTTGCGGATTCGGGTCTTGGCGCCGTTGCGTGGCAGAGCCGCCAGCTTCAGGCGCGCTTCGAAACGCTCTTCCAGAGACAAGGTCTCGTCATTGGCGATCGACTTGAGAGCCTCGCGCTTCGCCTCGAACTTGGCGACCAGACGCTTCACGGTCTCATTGCGGTTGATGGCGCTTTTCTTAGCCATGGTTTTCCCCTGTGCTCCCGCCTAGACGTTGTTGAACGGGAACTGGAATGCCTTGAGGAGCTCGCGCGCCTCGTCGTCGTTCGGCGCCGTGGTGCAAACGACAATGTCCATGCCCCACATCTGATCGATCTGGTCGTAGTTGATCTCCGGGAACACGATGTGCTCCTTCAGACCCATCGCGTAGTTGCCGCGACCGTCAAACGACTTGCCGTTCAGCCCCCGAAAATCCTTCACCCGCGGAAGAGCAATGGTGATCAGACGGTCGAGGAACTCGTACATGCGATCCTTGCGGAGCGTGACCTTGGCGCCGATGACCATGCCTTCGCGCAGCTTGAACTGAGCGACGGACTTGCGGGCGCGGGTCGGCGCGGGCTTCTGGCCGGCGATCATCGCCAGGTCCTTCATGGCCGCGTTGACCTTCTTGGAGTCAGAGGTCGCCTCGCCCACGCCCATGTTCAGCACGATCTTCTCGAGCTTGGGCACCTGCATTTCGTTGGTGTAACCGAACTGCGCCTTCATCTTCTCGCGGATCTCGTTGCGATAGACGGCCTTCAGCCGGGGTTCGTAAGCGGTCTCAGTCATGGATCACCTCGCCGGTCGACTTGGCGACGCGGACCTTCTTGTCCCCTTCAACGCGGAAGCCCACGCGGGTCGGTTGGCCCTTGGAGTCAACGATCGCCACGTTCGAGACGTGAATCGCCGCTTCCTTGTGCTTGATGCCCCCTTGCGGGTCAGCCTGGGTCGGACGGGTATGGCGCTGAACCATATTCAGCCCTTCCACCACGACGCGATTTTCCTTCGGCATCACCTTCAGGACCTGGCCCTGACGGCCCTTTTCCTTGCCGGTGATCACGACGACGCGGTCACCCTTGCGGATCTTAGCGGCCATTACAGCACCTCCGGCGCGAGGCTGATGATCTTCATGTGGTTCTTGGCGCGCAGTTCGCGCGGAACCGGTCCGAAGATGCGGGTGCCGACGGGCTCGGACTGCTTGTTCACAATCACGGCCGCGTTCTTGTCAAAGCGGATCAGGGAACCGTCGCGACGCTTCACGCCCTGCGCGGTGCGCACGACGATGGCGCGCAGCACGTCGCCCTTCTTCACGCGACCCCGCGGAATGGCTTCCTTGACGGACACCACGATGAGGTCGCCGACGCCGGCGTAACGACGCTTCGCGCCGCCCAGCACCTTGATGCACATGACCCGGCGGGCGCCAGAATTGTCGGCGACGTCCAGGTTAGTTTGCATCTGGATCATGAGTTATCGATCCTTCTTCAGACTTGAGCCGAAGCCTGGGTATCCTTGGGCAGGACCTCCCACGTCTTCAGCTTTGAGCGCGGGGCGCACTCGATGATCCGCACGATTTCACCAGCCTTCACGGCATTGGCTTCATCGTGGGCGTGATACTTCTTCGACCGACGGACGGTCTTCTTCAGCACCGGGTGCAGAAAGGTCCGCTCGACCTTCACGACGACAGTCTTGTCGCCTTTGTCGGACACCACGAGGCCTTCGAGAATTCGCTTTGGCATCTTCGTCTCTACCTCAGGCCTTGACGGATTTCTGACGCATCACAGTCTTGATGCGCGCGATATCCTTGCGGACTTCGTCGACCCGATGGGTCTTTTCCATCTGCCCCGTCGCGGCCTGAAAGCGCAGGTTGAACTGCTCCTTCTTCAGCGACAGCAGCTGGTCGTTCAGTTGATCCGGCGACAGCGCGCGGATATCGGCGATCTTCGTCATCACGCGGCCTCCGCCTGCACAACGCCCGCATCGAGGCGGGTGACAACCTTGGTGCGGATCGGCAGCTTCGCAGCGCCGAGCCTCAAGGCCTCGCGAGCGATTTCATCGCTCACCCCATCGATTTCGAACATGATCCGGCCCGGCGCGACGCGCGCGGCCCAGTATTCCACGTTGCCCTTACCCTTACCCATCCGGACTTCGGCAGGCTTGTCGGTGACCGGCAGGTCCGGGAAGATCCGGATCCACACGCGGCCCTGACGCTTCATCTGGCGAGTGATCGCCCGACGAGCCGCTTCGATCTGACGCGCTGTGATCCGTTCCGGCTCCATCGCCTTCAGGCCGTAGGCGCCGAAGTTGAGCGCGGAGCCGCCCTTGGTGGCGCCATGAATGCGCCCCTTGAACTGCTTGCGGTACTTGGTTTTCTTTGGAGACAGCATGGTCCTTTAGCCCTCACGCTGGCCGCGACGACCACGATCGCCGCGTTCACGGCCTTCGCGATCACCCCGGTCACGACGCTCACCCTCGCCGCCGCCCGAGCCGGCTTCCAGAGCCCAGCGCTTGTCCTGGGCCATCGGATCGTGCTCCAGCACCTCGCCCTTGAAGACCCAGGTCTTCACGCCGATGATGCCGTAGGTGGTCTTGGCTTCTGCGAAACCGTAGTCGATGTCGGCGCGCAGGGTGTGAAGCGGCACGCGACCTTCGCGATACCATTCCATCCGCGCAATTTCAGCACCGCCGAGACGCCCCGAAACGTTGATCCGGATGCCCTTGGCGCCCATGCGCATGGCCGACTGGATGGCCCGCTTCATGGCGCGGCGGAACGCGATACGGCGCTCAAGCTGCTGGGTGATCGACTCGGAGATGAGCTGAGCGTCTGTCTCGGGCTTGCGCACTTCGACGATGTTCAGGAACTCCTCACCCTCGGTCATCGCCGACAGATCCTTGCGGAGCTTGTCGATGTCGGCGCCCTTCTTGCCGATGATCACGCCAGGGCGCGCGGCATAGATGGTTACGCGGCACTTCTTGTGCGGACGCTCAAGAATGATGCGCGAGACGCCGGCCTGCCCCAGACGCTCCTTCAGGAAGCGACGGACCTTGATGTCCTGGTGCAACAGACGCCCATAGTCCTCGCCGTCGGCGAACCAACGGCTGTCCCACGTGCGGTTGACGCCGAGGCGCAGACCGATCGGATTG
>CAIUZX010000452.1 GCA_903903715.1 uncultured Caulobacterales bacterium | reverse complement strand
CGCCTTCACATCCGGCAGATCTCCGAAGAAGCCCGCCCACAGGAGGTGGGCGGTTTCAACAATGCGCTTCTGCTGTGACAGGGTCTCGACATCGAAGCCCCGGATCACGAGGCGTCCGGCCTCGCCGTCGACGTCTGATAACTGCGTCCGGGCCGCGACTACGCCCTCAAGTCCTTCGGACATCTTGTTCTCTCCCATTCTTGCGGGTCTGGATGTCGTCGTGATATTGATTTTCGTCAATCTTGATCAATCTGATCAACATAACTGGAGGGTCGCCATGACGTCATGGCTGACGGCTGAAACGGTCTTGGCGCGTCTGCAATTGAAGCCGCAGACCCTGTACGCCTATGTCAGCCGGGGCCGGATCGAGGCGCGCCCGGATGAATCGGATGCGCGGCGAAGTCTTTACCGCGCCTCAGACGTCGCCAAACTCGAGCGACGCAAAGCGCGCGGAAGGCGCCAGGCGGCGGTCGCCGAGGACGCCATCGCCTGGGGTGAGCCGGTGCTGGCCTCATCCATCACGACGATCGCCCGAGGCAAACTCTGGTATCGCGGGCAGGACGCCGAGGCCTTGGCGGGAACAGTTCGGCTCGAGGATGTCGCGCGCCTACTCTGGGCTTGCGGACAGGAACGATTTCCCGCCCAGGACAATCGGATCGCGCCAGGGCGGGCGCATGATCGCATGTTCCAGGCGCTGGCCTGGCGCGCGGCCACAAGTCCGGCAATACGGGGACGAAGACCCGAGGCGCTTTACTTTGAAGCTGCGGCATTGCTCGACTTGCTGGTGGACGCCGTCGCGGGCGGACCAGGGCAGGGCCCGATCCATGACAGGCTGGCGCGCGCTTGGGGATGTGACGCCGCCGGCGCGGATCTCATTCGGTGCGCGCTCGTTCTGCTCGCGGATCATGAACTGAATGCGTCCACCTTCGCAGCACGGGTGACCGCGTCGACGGGCGCATCTCTTGCAGCCTGCGCGCTGGCGGGGCTGGCGGCGCTGTCAGGCCCGCTTCACGGCGGCATGTCGCACCGCGTTCAGGTGCTCGTGGATGAGGCAAGGCGCCTTGGGCCGGATGCCGCCGTGGCGGCGCGGCTCGCCATGGGCGCAAACCTTCCGGGCTTTGGACACCCCCTTTATCCGGAAGGTGATCCAAGGGCGCGCCGTTTGCTGGGCGCCATGCAGCCGCATCCTGACCTTGCGGCTTTGGAGACTGCGGTCCGACTCGCCACGGGCGAAAAGGCCAATATCGATTTTGCACTGACCGCCTTGACTGACCTGCTCCACCTGCCAGCTGACGCCGCGTTCCAGATCTTCGCCGTCGCAAGATGCACGGGCTGGATCGCCCACGCCATGGAGCAATCGCGAACCGGGGCTCTCATTCGACCCCGCGCGAGGTATGTCGGTCCGGCCCCCGGATCCACGATGTCAGACATCGATCGTCAAGGCGGCGAGTGAGCGAAAAGTTGACAAGTCTGCGTGACCCCACGCAGTTTGTCGAAGACACTCAAAACACAAAAAATTCGGGGAGAACGAAATGGCAGGCAAGCTACCCGCCTTGGCGGCAGGATCGGCGATAGCGCTTTTTGTGGCCCTGTCCGGTCCGGTTTTGGCGGCGGATGTTGGCCGCTCGGGAGGCCCTCAGACGAAACTCGGCACGCCACATGAACGTGCTGAGGAGCGGGTCTATTTCGGAGATCTCCACCTCCACACAGCCTTCTCGTTCGACGCCTACCTCTTCAAGACCACCGCGACCCCGGAAGACGCCTACGGGTTTGCTCAAGGCAAGCCGCTCAAGGGACCTAACGGCGGCGTGACCACGATCGACCGACCGCTCGACTTTTTGGCGGTCACGGACCATTCCGAAAATATGGGTGTGATGCGGGCGTCCGGCGACCCCAAGAGCCCGCTCTATGACGCGCCCCTCGCCAAGTCAGCCCGCGACCCCGATCCCGCTGTGTCGGGCGCAGCGTTCAAGTCCATCATCGCGGCCGCGAAGGCTGGAAAGATAAAGGATCTGTTCGATCCCGCTTTGGCTCGGACAGCCATTGAGGATTCCTGGGCGCGCGAGATCGAGGCGGCGAACCGCAACTATCATCCGGGCAAGTTCACCACGCTGATCGCTTATGAGTGGTCTGCGATGCCGGAAACCAAGAACCTGCACCGCAACGTGATCTTCCGTGGATCGACGGCGCCGCTGCCGTTCAGTTCGATCGACAGCAGTCGCCCGGAAGATCTGTGGAGCTGGCTCGAGGGACAGCGCAAGGACGGCTTTGAGGTCCTGGCCATCCCGCACAATTCGAACATGAGCGACGGCATCATGTTCGACACGGTCGACAGCGACGGCAAGCCGCTGACCGCCGCCTACGCGGAGCGTCGCAGACGAAATGAGCCGGTGGTCGAAATCACCCAGCTCAAGGGCCAATCTGAAACCAATCCGGTTCTCTCGCCCAACGACGAGTTTGCAGATTTTGAAGTCGTCAGCGAACGGGTCGGATCGGGAATCAAGGTCACCAAGTATCACGGCGGCTATGTCCGAGACGCCTACCGGACCGGCCTGACGATGCAGGAAAGCCAAGGGTTCGACCCGTACAAGTTCGGCGTCGTCGGCGCGTCTGACAGCCACGCAGCGCTCACCCCGACCCGCGCCGACCGTTACAACGGCGCGCACGGCGTGACGGACGCCATGCCGCAAATGCGGTTGTCCTGCGCCTTCTGCAAAGGCGCCAACGACACGCGTCGCTTCGGCGCCATGGGCCTGACGGCGGTCTGGGCGCGGCAGAACACCCGCGAAGACATCTGGGATGGTATCGCCCGAAAGGAGACCTACGCCACATCCGGTCCTCGGATGAAGGTGCGCTTCTTCGGGGGATGGAACATGGCCGGCGTGAGCCCCGGCGCGGCGAACTGGGTCGAGGCTGGCTATCGTCACGGCGTGCCGATGGGCGCCGATCTTCCCAAGCGCGCTTCAGGTAAGGCGCCGCAATTCGTCGTCTGGGCTGTGAAGGACGCGGACGGCGCCAATCTTGATCGCATTCAGATCGTCAAGGTCTGGTCGAAGGGGGGCCACAACGAGGAGCAGGTCGTCGATGTCGCCTGGTCGGGCGATCGTCGCAAGGATCCCAAGACGGGCAAGGTCCCCGCTGTCGGCAGCACAGTGGATGTGAAGGCGGCGTCCTATTCGAACTCCATCGG
>CAIUZX010000451.1 GCA_903903715.1 uncultured Caulobacterales bacterium | reverse complement strand
TGACAAAGTTCAGAATTGGCTTTTGCCTGAGCGTGACTTGGACGCCTATTCCGACGGCGTCACCGACGTCTCGCGGCGGTGGACGACCGCGCGGGCGATCAGGTCCTCAAGTCCGGCAAGGTTCGCGTCACTGAGGCGCTTCAGATAGATGCAGCCCTTGCCGGTGGTGACCTTGCCGAGCCTGGCGAGCCCTTCGTCCCCGTCCACCGACCCCGCGAGGCCGTAGAAGACGATGGCGGGCTTGCGCGGCGAGAAGCCGACAGCCGGGGTCGACCCCTCGCGGCCGCTCTCATAGCGGTAGTGGTGGGTTCCAAAGCCGATGATCGAGGGGCCCCACATCGTCGCGGTCTCGCCCGACGCCCGTTCCATCAGCGCGCAGAGCGCCCGCGCCTCCGCCGCTCGCTCCGGGCTGACGCCCGCGAGGAAGGCCTCCACCGTGATCTCGGTGGGCTTTGTCTTGTTGTCCGACGCTTTCGAAGTCATCGCCGCCCATTGACACATCAAGACCGGCGAGGTGTCCAGTCGTCGTCAATAAAAGGCGCCTTCCGGTTGACTCATTTCACGGTCGTCGGGAGGATCAGGGTCAAGCCGGATCTGATGGACACGCCTGAGCATGAATATCGAAGACCCGGTAGCGGCGCCCGCAGCACACACGTTCAAGCGGTCCCTGTCGGGCTTCGGGGTGATCGTCCTGACGCTTTCGGTGCTGTCGCCGGGGGTGTCGATCTTCGTCAGCGGCGCCTCGATCCTGCAGCAGGCGGGGACCGGGGTCGTGATCGCCTTTCTGATCGGCGCGCTGGTCTGTTACTGCCAGACCGGCCTGATCGCCGAGCTGGGCGCCGCCTACCCGACGGCGGGCTATGACTACGCCGCCATCGGCCACGCCCTGGGCGACTGGGCGGGCGCGACCTGCTACCTCGCCGGCATTATCGGCATCCCGCTGTTCCTGAACATTTCCGCCGCCGGGATCGCGACCTACCTGCATCCGCTGGGCCTCAGCGTCGACGACGCCACCATGACCTTCGCGACCATCGCTGTGGTGACGACGCTGGCCATGCTGAACATCCGCACGAACGAGTACATCACCGGCGTCTTCCTGCTGATCGAGTTCGCCGCCCTCCTGCTGGTCGCCGGCGTCGGCGGCGCCCATGCTCACCCGGACTCCTTCCGTCTGGTGGCGCAGCCGCAAAGGGTCGAGAGCGGGGCGTGGCTCGCCGCCGGCGTCGGCGTGGTCGCCCTGGCCGTCAACAACGCGTCCTGGACCCTCGGCGGCGCCTCGCAGGCGTTGCTGTTCAGCGAGGACACGAAGCGGCCACAGACCATCGGCCGGATCATCCTGATCGCCTTCCTGTTGACCGCATTCCTCGAGACGGCGCCCATCCTCGGGCTGATCGTGGGCGCGAAGGACCTGAAGACGGTGCTAGGCCCGGGCGATCCGTTCCAGATCTTTCTTGGCCAGTACGTCTCGCAGACCGTGCTGAAATTCGTATCCCTGTCGATCGCGGTGGCCATCTTCAACGCCTGTCTGGCGGGCTTTGTCGGCATCGGCCGCAATGTCTTCAGCATGGGGCGCACCAAGCTGTTCGCACCGGTGGTGAACGGGGCGCTGATGCAGGTCCTCCCCGCGACCGACGCGCCCTGGGTGGCGATCCTGCTGATCGGCTCGGCGACGGCGCTGGCGACCTTCCTGCCGCTGTCCTTCAAGCTCCTCCTGCTCTCCGGCGGCACGACCCTCTTGACCGCCTTCTACGCCATGGGGGTCTTCATCGGCCGCCGGCGCGGCAAGACCGGTCTTGGAACCTACAGGACCCCCTGGTTTCCGCTCTTTCCCGGTCTCGGCGTCCTGATCTTCGTCGGCGAACTCATCGCCCTGTGGAGCGACGCGGAGTCCGGGCGAAAGTCGCTGATCATCTACGTCTGCGTGTACCTGCTGGCGTACGCTTATTACCGTTTCGTCCTGATGCGCAGGCCCGAGCGCTGGACGATGGTCGGGCCCGAGGAGATCGACGCGGCCGTCGCGGGTTGAGCAAACGTCGACGCTTGTCAGACCCGCCCGAGGGTTGCGGTCGCGAAGGGGTTAACCGATATTAACGGCTGGGTTGCGCAAGGGTGTCGCCTGCGCAGGCGTTTACATCGAGGTCGGCGCGTATCGCCGCCTGTCAGGAGTTGTCGGATGAAGCTGCTTTTCGCAACGGCTGCGGCCGTGTCGGCCCTCATGCTCGGCCTGCCCGCGGTGTCCGTCGCAGCGATCCCGTCCAGCGCGGCGACCCTGCCGGCCGTGGACATCGCCAACACGCGCTTTGTGCTGAAGAACGGCCTGACCCTGATCGTGCATGAGGATCACAAGGCGCCGATCGTGGCGGTGAACCTCTGGTATCATGTGGGCTCGAAGAACGAGCCGAAGGGACGCACCGGCTTCGCCCACCTGTTCGAGCACCTGATGTTCGGCGGCAAGAACGGCAACCAGAAGGGCTGGTTCGAGAAGATGGAGGCCGTGGGCGCCACCGACCTCAACGGCACCACCTATTACGACCGTACCAACTTCTTCGAGAACGTGCCGACCGCCGCCCTCGACATGACCCTCTACATGGAGTCCCAGCGCATGGGACACCTGCTCGACGGGTTCGACGAGAAGCTGCTGACCACACAGCGCGGCGTGGTGCAGAACGAGAAGCGCCAGGGCGACAATCAGCCCTATCGTATCTCCGAGGACATCATCACCCAGTCCGTCTGGCCCGCCTCGCACCCTTACAGCCACACGGTGATCGGCGAGATGGCCGACCTCGACGCGGCGAGCGTGGCGGACGTGAAGGACTGGTTCGGCAAGTTCTACGGCCCCTCCAACGCCACCCTGGTGCTGGCGGGGGACATCACGCCTGCGGAGGCCAAGGCGAAGGTGGAGCGCTTCTTCGGCGACATCCCCCCAGGGCCGCCGGTCGCGCGTCAGAAGGCGTGGATCGCCAAGCGCACGGGGGAGCAGCGCGCCGTCGCCCAGGACCGGGCGCCTCAGGCCCGCTTCTACAAGATCTGGAACACGCCGGGCGAAGGCACGGCGGACGCCGCGTATCTCGGGCTGTTGTCCGACGTCCTCGACGCCGGGCGGGACTCCCGCCTCTACAAGCGCCTCGTCTATCAGGACCAGATCGCCACGAGCGTGAGCTCGGGCGTCGATACGCGGGAGCTCGCCGGCCTGTTCGAGGTCGTCATCACCGCCAAGCCTGGCGTCGATCCTTCGCGGATCGAAAAGGCCTTCAACGAGGAGCTGGCGCGTCTGCTCGCCGACGGGCCGACGCCTGAAGAAGTGGAGCGGGTGAAGACCCGCAGCATCGGCCTGTTCCTGCGCGGGATCGAGCGGGTAGGCGGCTTCGGCGGCAAGTCCGACACCCTGGCCGCCTCGCAGACCTATCTCGACTCCCCGGACGCCTGGAAGATGGAGGTGGATCGGACGCGCAGCGCGACGGTGGCGGATCTCGTCGACGCCGGTCGGCGATGGCTGAGCGACGGCGCCTTTGTGCTGCACATCACCCCTTTCCCCAGCTTCGCCGCCAGCGCGACCGGTCTTGACCGCACCGCTGCGCCGACGCCGGGGGCGATGAAGGCGCCGGGCTTCGTCAAGTTCCAGCGCGCGACCCTGTCCAACGGGCTGAAGGTGGTCCTGGCGGAGCGGCACGACCTGCCGCTGGTCCAGCTTGACCTCCTGCTCGACGCGGGCTCGGCCTCCGACCAGTTCGCCAAGCCCGGCGCCGCCGGGCTGACGGCGACCCTGCTCAGCAACGGCACCACCACCCTCGACGCCCTCCAGTTCAGCGACAAGCTGCTCGATCAGGGCGCCGGCTTCGCCGCCCGGGCGGGGAGCGACAACACCACGGTCGAGATGAGCGCCCTGGCGACACGGCTCGATGCGTCGCTCGACCTGTTCGCCGACGCCGTCTTGCATCCTGGCTTCCGCGACAGCGATGTGGAGCGCGAGAAGAAGTTGCGCATCGCCGCCATCGCCCAGGCCAAGCAGAACCCGGTGTCGGAGGCCCTGCGCCTCGGGCCCAGCCTCGTCTACGGTTCCGGCCACGCCTATGGCGTGTTGTCGACCGAGGCGACGGTGGCGGCGCTGACCCGCGAGGACCTCGTCCGCTATCACCAGACCTGGTTCCACCCGAACGGCGCGACCCTCGTCGTGGTCGGCGACACCGCCATGTCCGCCCTGCTGCCCAAGCTGGAGGCCCGCTTCGGCGGCTGGAAACCCGCTGCGAGGCCGACCAAGGCCATCGGCCCGGCGGCCCCGGCGGAGGGCTCGGTCATCTACCTCGTCGACAAGCCCGGCGCATCGCAGACGGTGATCACAGCCGCAGGCCTTGCGCCGCCGCGCCTCAACCCCGACGATCTGGCGATCGACGCGATGAACACCGTGCTGGGCGGAGCCTTCACCTCGCGCCTCAACATGAACCTGCGGGAGGACAAGCACTGGTCCTACGGCGCGCGCAGCTTCATCCGTGAGACCAAGGGCCCCGGCCTCTTCACCGCTTACGCCCCCGTGCAGACGGACAAGACGAAGGAGTCCTTCCTCGAGATGCGGCGGGAGCTGAGTGAGATCCTGAAGGAGCGCCCGGTGGCCGAGGCGGACCTCGCCCTCGCCAAGAACAACCTGACCCTCTCCCTGCCCGGGCGGTGGGAGACCGGCGCCGCGGTGGCCGGAACCATCGCCGACATCGCCGTGTATGGCCTGCCGGACAGCTATTACGACACCTACGCCCAGCGCATCTCCGCCCTGACGACGGCCGACATCGCCCGCGCGGCGAAGGTCGTGATCAAGCCCGCGAGCCTCACCTGGGTGGTCGTCGGCGACCGCGCCAAGATCGAGGAGGGTCTTCGGGCCACCGGCGTCGCCGTCAAGGTCGTGGACGCCGACGGCAAACCGGTGACGTGATAGGGGCGGAGCGGACGCGGGAGGCGTCATGAAGATCGACAGATCCGCCCTGGTGTTTCTGCTGGGCCTGGCCACCGGGGCGCTGTCCGCCTGCGACGACGGCGGACAGAGCGGGGCGACGGGCGACTGGCGCGTGTGCGTGGACGACCAGAACCGCCGGGTCGGCGACGCGCAGTGCCAGAACTGGCGAGCCGACCAGCCGCATGCGCACTTTGCCTACATTCCCGGCGGCTTCGTCGTCCCTCCCATGGGCGGCGTGGCGAGAGGCGCCGCCTCACAGCCGAGCGCGGCTGGCGCGCGGGTGCTTGCGGCCCCTGAAGGCGGCGTGGCCCGAGGCGGCTTTGGCGGCACGGGGGAAGGCGCGACGGGCGTCCACGGCGGCGGTGCGGGGGGAGAGTGATCCTTGCAGCGTGAAGCGCTATCGCCGCGGCGCGACTGGCAGGGCAAGGTCGAGGCGCTGGGCCTGACCTGGCACAGCGTGGGGACGGCGCCCTACTGGAACGAGAGCGCCGC
>CAIUZX010000450.1 GCA_903903715.1 uncultured Caulobacterales bacterium | reverse complement strand
TGGGAGGCTGCGGCGACAGCGAGGGCGGAGAGGGCGCAGACCTGGGCGGTGAAGGCCTTGGTCGAAGCGACGCCGATCTCTGGTCCCGCATGGGTTGGCCACATCCGGTCCGCCTCGCGGGCCATGGTGCTCTCGTGGTTGTTCACGAGGGCCGCCGTCGCGAGGCCCTTGCTCTTGCACCAGCGGAGCGCCGCCAGGGTGTCGGCGGTCTCCCCCGATTGGGAGACGGCGAGGCAGAGGGTGCCGGGGGTGATGGCCGGGGTGCGGTAGCGGAACTCAGACGCCACCTCCACGTCCATCGGCAAGTCGGCGTACTGCTCGAACAGGTACTTGGCTGTCAGGGCCGCATAGTTGGCGGTGCCGCAGGCGAGGATCTGGATCCTGGTGACCTTGCTGAAGTCGAGGGGGCCGAGCGTCTCGTGCGAGGGGACGCGCGCCTTACCGGCGACAGGGTCGAGATAGGCGGACAGGGTGTGCTGACAGGCGTCCGGCTGTTCATGGATTTCCTTTTCCATGAAGTGCCGGTAGGCGCCCTTCTCCACCAGGGCGGCCGAGGCGCTGACCTGATGCACCACCCGGTGCACGGCCTGACCCTGCGCATTGAAGATGTGGGCGGCGTGGTCGTCGATGGCGACGTAATCGCCTTCCTCGAGATAGGCGATCCTTTGCGTGAACGGGCCGACCGCGAGGGCGTCCGAGCCGATGAACATCTCCCCCTCGCCATAGCCGACCACCAAGGGGCTGCCGCGGCGGGCGCCCATGACCAAACGGTCCTCTCCCTCGATCAGGACGGCCAGGGCGTAGGCGCCCTCCAGCCGGTCCAGAGCGGTCTTGAACGCCACCAGCGGCGGTTGCCCGGCGCTCAGCGCCCGGTCGATCAGGTGGGCGACCACCTCGGTGTCGGTGTCGGATGTGAAGGTGCGGCCCTCATCGACCAGTTCGCCCTTGAGGCTGGCGAAGTTCTCGATGATCCCGTTGTGCACGACGGCGACCTTGCCAGCGACCTGGGGGTGGGCGTTCTTCTCGTTCGGCGGGCCGTGGGTCGCCCAGCGGGTGTGGCCGATGCCCACAGTCGCATCGATGGGGGCGGCGTTGATGGCCGCCTCCAGCGCCCGGATCTTCCCCGGCGCCCGGCGGCGGACCAGCAGGTGATTTTCGATCGCCGCGATGCCTGCGCTGTCATAGCCGCGATATTCAAGGCGCTTCAGGCTCTCGATGACCCGGTCAGAGACCTGGGTCTTGCCCACGATGCCGATAATGCCGCACATGGTGTTGCCGTCCGTATCTGCGAATATGGCGCATCAAGCTTGAGATCGCGGCATTATCAAGGGCAAGGACCGGGACGGGCGTCACGTTCCGTTTCCGATCGTTTCACTCAAAGGGTCTGATGCGCAGCTATCTGAAGCCCAGGGACGTGATCTTGAAGTCGCCGGAGCGATCCGTCATCGAGGGCGGCGGGCGGCTCGCCATCGTGGTTCCGGTGATCACGCCTCAGCTCACGCCGGAGGAGGCGCTCAGCTTTTCCCTGCTCCGCCGGTTCGGGGGAGACTGGCCGAAGGTGATCCTGCACCCGGCTGGACTTGAGCTGTCCTTTGACACAACGGGGTTCCAGACGGTGGCGCTGGACCCGGCCAATTTCGACGGGATCTCGGCCTACAACGCCATGATGATGTCACCCTGGTTCTATGATTTGTTCGGGGCTTACGAGCATATCCTCATACACCAGACGGACTGTCTTCTCCTGTCGGACGAGATCGAGCCCTGGCTGAACAAGCCCTGGTCCTACTATGGCGCGCCGTACTTTCGGAGGAATGGCAAGCTGAAGTCCGTGGGCAACGGCGGCTTTTCCCTGCGCCGGACTGCCGACCATATCCTGGCCCTGACCGGCGAGCGGGCCGAGCTTGCCCGCATGTCGGTCCCCATGTTCCGCCAGTACCTGAAGGGAGTCTACAACAAGTACCTCTTCGCCCATCTCGCCCGGGGCGGCGGGGCGCGGGAATTCTTGGGCGCCTTTGACCGGGCGGAGGACGAGTTCTTCATCTACTACGCCCCGCTCTTCAGCGACGGCTTCAAGCTGCCGTCTGCCAAGGACGTGGTGGGCTTCGCCGCCGAATCACGGCCGCGGGACGTCGTCGCCCTGAACGGCGGACGCTTGCCCCTTGGGGTGCACGCCTGGGCCAAGCACGACCGGGCCTTTTGGGTGGAGCAGCTCGGCAAGCTCGGGATCGAATCGCCCTGACCTCGTTCAGTTCGGAACGGTGATCTCCGCGCCCTTCGTCTTCAGCCGGTCGAGGACGCCGTTGCGCTGATCGAGGTACTGCAGGTCGATCAGCGCGACGGTCTTGCCGGGGCGGCTGAGCGCGTCGTTGATGGCGTTCACCGCATCGACCGTGCCCTGTTCCTTCAGCGCCTTCATGTTCGGATTTTCCTCCAGGCAGGACAAGGTCAGGGCCCGCGAGCGGAACACCCGCAGGGCGGCGACGTCCCCTTTGCCCCAGGCCGCGGCGGCGGGGGCGGCGTCCCGCGCCTCCCAGTCGGCGACCATCGCTTCGTCATGGAAGCAGGCGATGTGCTGCGCATCGGTCAGGCCACGGACCACGCGGATGACCGGCGCGGCCCGGATCCTGCCCATCTCGCGAATGGTCACTTGCATCTGTTTGGCGAGCTTCGACACGGTCGATACAGGCTTTTCGCTCGACAGGCCGCCAGCCTTGCGCATGTCGGAGATCAGCGTAATTCCGACCAAGGCGGGTTTCAGGTGGTCGAGGTCGGCGCGCTTCGACTTGGCAGTGCTGGCGAGGCGCTCATAGGTCGCATAGTCGGCTGGAGAGAGAACGTCCTTCAGGGTCTTGCGCCCCGGCAGCTTGAAGTCGCCCTGGTTCCACAAGAGGCCCATGAGGTCCAGTGCGCCCAGTTTCGGCTCGGGCGGGATCAGGAGGGCGTGGGCGCCGTCCAGCGCATGGACGATGCGGCCCTTGGGCCAGTCGAGACTGTGGGGCAAGGGGCGGACAAAGCCGAGGATCACCACCTGCGAATCGCCCTTGGTCACCCGCCACAGGGCTGGGCCGGGCAGGTTGACCTGCACAGGCGTGAGGTCAGTGATGACCGAACTGTCGTCCGGCGCCGGCTGAGCCGCGGGCGCGGTCTGGGCGAACGCCGACGACCAGAGCGATATGGCGGCGATTGCCGCTGCTATGCCCGCGACCTTTCTCATGCCATCCCCTTCATGCGACCCCTTGCCGAAGCAGATCGTGGATGTGGAGCACGCCGACGGGCCGCTGATCCTCAACAACGAAGAGCACGGTGATCCGTCCCGACATGCGGCGCAGGGCCTCGCCCGCCAGCAGGGACGGGGAAACAGTGGCCGGACAGCGGGTCATCACATCCCGGGTCTTCAGGCTCATCAGCCCGTCCATATGGCGGCGAAGGTCCCCGTCGGTGATCACGCCCGCGAGCTTGCCCGCCTCATCGACCACGCCGACGCAGCCGAAGCGCTTTTCGGTCATGACCAACAGGGCCTCCGGCATCGGGGTGTCGAGGCGGGTGAGAGGCATGGCGTCGCCGCCGTGCATCAGTTCGCCCACCGTGCGCAGCGCCGCCCCCAGCTTGCCTCCGGGGTGAAAGACGCGGAAGTCCTGGGCGCTGAAGCCCCGCCGTTCGATCAGCGCGACGGCCAGCGCGTCGCCCAGGGCGAGCTGCAGGGTGGTCGAGGTCGTCGGGGCGTTGAAGGCGTCCACCGCCTCCGGCGCATCGGGGAGAAGGAGGAGGATATCCGCGGCCCGGCCGAGCGCGCTTGCGGCATCGGCGGTGATGGCGATCAGAGGGATATCGAACCTGCGGGTATGGGCGATGATGTCCGCCAGCTCCCGCGTCTCCCCGGTCTTGGAGAGGGCGAGGACGGCGTCGTCGTTGCCGATCATGCCGAGGTCCCCGTGACTCGCTTCACCCGGATGGACGAACAGGGCGGGCTGGCCGGTGGAGGCGAGGGTGGCGGCGATCTTGCGGGCGATGTGGCCGGACTTGCCCATGCCGCTCAGCACCAGCCGGCCCTTCAGCGCCGAGATGCGGTCCACGGCCTCCGAAAAGGTGCGCCCAAGAGACTCGGCAAGGTCGTTCAACGCCTGGGCTTCGAGGCGCAGGACCCGGCGGCCGGCCTCAAGGGCGGCGGTCTTTTCGGCCATGTCAGAGAGGGGCATGCTTGGCCTTTACCGGGGCGGGGGGCTTGGCTTTCGCCGCGGCGGCCTGTTGTTCATAGACGGGCGTATGGCCGAAGGGCCCCGGCGAGCGCTTGCCCAGCCCCTGCGGATAGACCGTGGCCAGCGCGATCATGGCGACTGCAGCGACGGCGGCGAGGGAGAAGAAGATCTTGTCTGACATGGCGATGTGCTTACTCCATTGCGACGAGCGGCGGAACCGCCAGACCGGTCGAGGCGTTGGATGAATTGAGAATTCGTCGCCGAACATCTCCCCAGATGATGGCCGAAGCTTGACGCCGAAGGCGCTGGCCTTTAGCCGCCCGGGTGTCGTTACGCACAAAGGTCCTCCCCATGCCGACCCTGATCATCACCCGCCATGGCCAGAGCCAGTGGAACCTCGACAACCGCTTCACCGGCTGGGTGGATGTGGAGCTGACCGCCCAGGGGATCGAGGAAGCTGAGCGGGGCGGGCGGCTGATCGCCGAGGCGGGGATCTCCGTCGATCACGCCTACACCTCTGTGCTGACCCGGGCGATCCGGACCTGCGAGCTGAACCTCTGGCGGGCGGGGCAGTCCTTCGTGCCGGTGACTAAGGACTGGCGGCTGAACGAGCGGCACTACGGCGCCCTGACGGGCCTCGACAAGGCGGAGACGGCGGCGAGACACGGCGACGCGCAAGTGCTGGTCTGGCGGCGCTCCTATGACATTCCGCCGCCGCCGCTGGAGGCGTCTGCGGGCTATGACTTCGCCGCCGACCGTCGATATGCGGGCGTCGACGTCCCCGCCACGGAGAGCCTGAAAACGACCCTGGAGCGGGTGCTGCCCTACTGGACCGCCGAGATCGCCCCTCGTCTCACAAGGGGCGAGACCGTGCTGGTCGCGGCCCATGGCAATTCGTTGCGGGCGATTGTGAAGCACCTCTTCGGCGTCGCTGACGACAAGATCACCGGGGTGGAGATCCCCACCGCCAATCCGCTGGTCCTTGATCTGGCGGAGGGCGGCGCGAAGGTGGTCGGCGCCCGCTATCTCGATGCGGCCCGCGCCAACGCCTTGCCCAGCATCGCCTGAGCCACGCGAAAAGGGGACGGCGCGTGGCCGCGCCGCCCCCAGAGCTTACCCTGTCCGATGGTCGGTTAGGCCGCCGTGACGTCAAGCGCCTTTTCGACGCCCGTGCTGATCGGGATCTGACGGGGCTTGAGAGCCTCCGGCAGTTCCCGCTTCAGGCTGACGGAGAGCAGGCCGTTGGCGAGCGTCGCGTCCGTGACCACGACATAGTCGGCGAGCTGGAACCTGCGCTCGAAGTTCCGGGCGGCGAGGCCGCGGTGCAGATAGCGCCGGTCCCCGTCGTTATCCGCCTTGCGACCGGTCACGGTCAGGACGTTCTCCCGCGCTTCGATCGACAGTTCGCCTGGGCCAAAGCCCGCGACGGCCAGCTCGATCCGATAGGCGTTCTCGCCCACGGATTCGATATTGTAGGGGGGGTAACCGCTCGCGGCTTCCGTCTTGGCGGCGGCGTCAAGCAAAGCAGCCAGCCGGTCAAAGCCGACGATGGAGCGGTAAAGCGGAGCAGTATCGAAGTTACGCATGTGGCATCCTCCTGTAAAAGCAAGGTTGCGAGAGCTTCGCCATGCGTTGGACGAAGCCCCTTTGGGGTTTGAACCTTTGTCGACCCTTGGTTTCGGCGTCGCTTAAGGCTCGCAGCGGCCCGGACATCCAGCACCGCCACGATCATCATTTGGTGAGGCGCTCACCTTGCGTCAAGATCCTCCCCGGTGAGATTTCGGCCGCCTTCATTTCGCCTGATGACGCGGTCAGACAGGGGCTCTAATCAGGGCGATGAGGGAGAACATCATGCGCGCGACGACTCACCGGACCAACGGCTTGGCTATTCGCGGCCTTATCCTCGCTGCGGGCCTCGCCTGCGCCGCCCCCGCCGCCCTGGCCGCAGCTCCGGACGGGATGGCCGCCGCTCAGGCCAAGAAGATCGCCGCCCCGACCCCGCAGGAAGACGAGGCGTTGCTCGCCGTGCTAGCTGGCGCCCAGCGTCCGGCGACGGACAAGGCCCGAGACGCCGCGCGCCATCCGGTGGAGAGCCTGACCCTCTGGGGACTGAAGCCGGGAAGCACCGTGCTGGAGATGTTCCCCGGCGGCGGCTACTGGGTCCGCATTCTCGCGCCCTACGCCGCTAGAACCCATGGACACTATATCGCGACGGTCAGCGCTCTGACGGGTGACGAACGCGACGGCGCGATCACTGCGCGGGTCGAGAAGTTCAAGGCGAAGTTCGCGGACGCGTCAGTCTACGGGGACATCGCCTATGCCCCCATCGGCAAAGGCGTGACCCAGCTGTCGGCCCCGGGTTCGGTGGACATCATCCTGACCGCCCGCAATATCCACAACCTGCTCTGGACCCCTGGCCAGCTCGACAC
>CAIUZX010000449.1 GCA_903903715.1 uncultured Caulobacterales bacterium | reverse complement strand
GCGCCCAAGGACAGCCTTTGGCGCGGCGAATGCTACGTCTTCGACGAGCGGGTCAGCGTCGTGCACGGACTGGCGCCGGGAACGTTCGATATGTGTCCCGACTGCGGTCGCCCTATCGGGCGGGAGGTGCGGACCTCTCCCCTGCATCAGACGGACCTTCGCTGCGCCGACTGCGAGGCCGCGCGTTGAATTCCACCAAGCCGCCCCCACGTGAGGCGTTCCCTTTTCGGGTTTGATGTTGTCTTCTCCCCCGAAAGGGGCGGACAACGGCCCACATCATCCCAACGTCCAGGAGTTCACCCCATGTCCGACGCCACGACCTACACCCCGCCGCCTGTCTGGACCTGGAACCCGGAGAACGGCGGCCCCTTCGCCGCCATCAACCGCCCCATCTCCGGCGCGACGCACGAGAAGGAGCTGCCGGTCGGTCGCCATCCCCTGCAGCTCTACTCGATGGGCACGCCCAACGGGGTCAAGGTCACGGTGATGCTGGAGGAGCTGCTGGCCGCTGGTCACACCGGCGCCGAGTACGACGCCTGGCTGATCCGCATCAACGGTGACCAGTTCAGCAGCGGCTTCGTCGCTGTCAATCCGAACTCGAAGATCCCGGCCATGGTCGACCGCAGCGGCCCGACGCCGATCCGCATCTTTGAGTCCGGCGCGATCCTCGTGCACCTCGCCGAGAAGTTCGGCGCCTTCCTGCCGACCGAACCGGCGGCGCGGGCGGAGTGCCTGTCCTGGTTGATGTGGCAGATGGGCAGCGCGCCCTATCTGGGCGGCGGTTTCGGCCACTTCTACGCCTATGCGCCGATCAAGATCGAGTACGCCATCGACCGGTTCACGATGGAAGTGAAGCGCCAGCTCGATGTCCTCGACCGCCGTCTGGCTGAGGTCGAGTATATTGCAGGCGATAAATACACCATCGCCGACATGGCGATCTGGCCCTGGTACGGCGCGGTGGCGAAGGGCGTCGTCTATGGCGCGGGCGAGTTCCTGCAGGTGCAGGAGTACAAGAACCTCCAGCGCTGGACGGCGCTGATCAATGACCGTGCGCCGGTGAAGCGCGGCATGATGGTCAACCGGACCTTCGGCGATCCGGCCTCCCAGCTGCTCGAGCGTCACGACGCCTCCGACTTCGACACCAAGACGCAGGACAAGATCGGACAGTCCTGACGCGTCGCACACCACCCGTGGCGCGAACGCTCTTGTGGCGGATGATTTCCGCCGCTTAGATTACGGTTAAGACTTCTGGGGTCCGCCCTCACGTCGGGGGCGGGCCCTGTTCTTTTGTGCGGACAACCTGGATTTGGGGCGAGACATGGCGAAGATGGCGGCGGGACACGGACTGTTGATCGCGGTTGCGGCCTGTCTCTTGGCAGGTCGCGCGATGGCGGCGACGCCTAAACCGCCCCTTCCCATGCCTCTGGCGCCTGCGCCGCCCCTGCCGACTCCGGAAGACATCGCCTATCCGGACGAGCTTCAGTTGGCCGTGGACGCCACGGACCTCACCCACGGCGTCTTCTCCATCAAGGAGAAGATCCCGGTCTCCGGCGCGCCGATGGTGCTGACCTATCCACGCTGGCTGCCCGGCGCACACAATCCGGGCGGATCCATCGACAAGCTGGCCGGTCTGATCGTGCACGCCAACGGGAGCCGGATCGAGTGGACCCGCGATCCGGCGGACGTGTTCGCCTTCCACATCGACCCCAAGGGCGCGACGTCGCTGGAGGTGGAGTTCCAGTTCCTCTCCGCGGTGTCGACCAAGGAAGGCCGCGTCGTGATGACGCCGGAGATGCTGAACGCCCAGTGGATCTCACTGGCGCTCTATCCAGCCGGCTATTTCATGCGCGGGATCAGAATCGCGTCTTCGATCAAGCTGCCGGAAGGGTGGCGGTGCGCCACGGCGCTGGAGACCGATCGCACCGATGGCCAATGGACCTATTTCAGGACCACGACCTTTGAGACCCTGGTCGACAGCCCGCTGATCGCCGGCAAGAACTTCAGGCAGGTGGAGCTCGACCCCGGCGCGGCGCGGCCCGTGCGGCTGGACGTTATCGCCGATTCGCCCGAGCAGCTTGAGATGACGCCTGCGCAGATTGAAGCGCACAAGAACCTGGTCAAACAGGCGGATCGCAATTTCGGCTCGCGCCATTACGACCACTACGACTTCCTCCTGAGCCTCTCCGACAAGATGGGCGGCATCGGACTGGAGCACCACCAGTCGTCCGAAGACGGAACATCTCCGAAATATTTCACCGACTGGGACAAGGGCGCCGCGGGCCGCGACCTCCTCGCGCACGAATACACCCACTCGTGGGACGGTAAGTTCCGTCGAGGGGCGGATCTGTGGACGCCGACCCTGAACGTACCGATGCGCGACAGTCTGCTATGGGTTTACGAAGGACAGACCCAGTACTGGGGATATGTGCTGGCGGCGCGGTCCGGCCTAATGTCCAAGCAGGACACCCTCGACGCCATCGCCGAGACGGCCGCCGCTTATGATCACCGGGTCGGGCGGACCTGGAAGGCGCTGATCGACACCACCAACGACCCCATCGTCGCGCAGCGCCGCCCCCTGTCCTGGCTGAGCTGGCAGCGTTCGGAGGACTATTATTCCGAAGGCCAGTTGATCTGGCTGGACGCAGACACCCTGATCCGCGAACGCTCCGGCGGCAGACGGTCCCTGTCCGATTTCGCCAAGCTGTTCTTCGGGATCTATGACGGCAGCTATGTCGTGCAGACCTACACGTTCGAGGACGTGGTCAAGGCGCTGAACACGATCGAGCCCTATGACTGGACAAGCTTCCTCAAGACCCGGCTGGAAGGGCACGGCAAAATAACCATTTTCCTCAACGACGATGGCAGCGTGGCCAATGTTTACCTGCAAATACCGGAACTGCGCGGCTTTGAGAAATTTTGCGAAGGCCGCCCGGTCGAGGATATGCCACAGATTACCCAGCGAATCTGCGGTGTCTGCCCCGAAGCTCACCACATGGCCGCCACCAAGGCGCTGGACGACATGTTCCACACCGAGCCCACGGGCACGGCCAAAAAGATACGCGAACTGCTCTACAGCGCCTTCTATGTCACCGACCACACCACGCATTTTTATATACTGGGCGGACCGGATTTCATCATGGGCCCCGACGCCCCTGTGGCAGAACGCAATATCCTCGGCGTTATCGCCAAGGTCGGC
>CAIUZX010000448.1 GCA_903903715.1 uncultured Caulobacterales bacterium | reverse complement strand
CGTGAAGCTGCTGGTCTTCTCCCACCTCGCCCCTGCGATCCCGCAGCCCGTGCTGGAAAAGCTGTTCTTCGAAGGTGTGGCCGCCGTGCGCGATCCGAAGGCCTGGGTGGTCGGCTTCGACGGCATGCGCATTGACCTCCCCTACGCCGGCGGCGAGGCGAAGGTGGACAAGCTGACGGGACCCGGGAAGTAGAGAAGTCCGGCGTGCGCGCCTGAGCTCCCCTAGTACGAGCCCTTGCGCATCAGAACGCTCGGGATCGTGCCGAGAAGGATCTTCAGATCCATCAGCACGCTGCGATGTTTCACATAGGCGCAGTCGAGGGCGACCCGGCGGCGGTAGGAGACGTCGTTGCGGCCGCTGATTTGCCAAAGACCCGTGATGCCCGGACGGACGGCGTAGTAGTGCCGGATGCGCCAGCCGTAGCGGCGGACTTCGGCGGCGACGATCGGACGGGGGCCGACCAGGCTCATGGCGCCTTCCAGCACGTTGAACAGTTGCGGCAGCTCATCCAGGCTGGACTGACGAAGAAATCCGCCCAGCGCCGTGATGCGGGGATCCTTGCGCAGCTTGTGGTCCCGCGCCCACTCTTCCCGCGCCTCCGGACTTTCCGCCAGCAGCCTCTCAAGGCGCGCGCGGCTGTCGATGACCATCGACCGAAACTTGTAGCATTTGAAGGACTTGCCGCCGCGACCCATGCGCTCCTGTGCGTAGATCGGCGGTCCGCCATCCTGCAGCCAGACCAGCGCAGAAATGACCATGAGCAGCGGAGAGATGAACACGATCGCCAGGAACGCCACCGTCACGTCGATCGTGCGGCGGATAAAGTCGTCGAGCTCGAACCGTGACGGGTCATCGGTCATTTCGACTCGCAGCGCGGGCTCTGAACTCGTCTGATTCATCGTCATTGACGTCAAGTCTCCGTCGGACTGCGGGCCCACGCCGATGTCTGCCTTCACATCTGTGTCATTTCGACCCGTCATAAGCTGCCGTTGCAATCGTCGTGCAACGATTTACGCCAACGTCGTGTGATATTCAGCTTACAGGCGCTTTATCGTCCGGAATTGTCAGACCAGTAGACTGATTTTCTGGGTTTGAATTCAGACGTCTAATTAAGCCTCTTTCGCCGCATTGACCGCGGCTGCGCGGATCAGCTCGTCCAGCCCGCGCGCCAGAGCGGCGGGGGTGACGGGCTTGGCGATGAAGTGGTCGGCGCCGGCCGCCAGCGCGTCTTCGACATGTCTCGGCAGGACGTTGGCGCTGAGCATGGCGATCGGCGTGCGACCGCGACCGAGCGCCGGCTCCATCCCCCGCATCGCCCGGGCGGCGCTGGCGCCGTCCAGCACCGGCATCTGCATGTCGAGAAGGACCATCTCCCAGTCGTGCTGCTTGAAGGCCTCGACCGCCTCGGCGCCGTTGGCGACCAGGGTCACTTCGACCCCCATCGGGGCGAGCATCAGTTCGATGATCCGACGATTGGCGGGGTGGTCTTCGGCGACCAGTGCGCGGACGGGGGCGTCGTCATCGTCGTCCGCCGACTCGGCGGCGGTGCTCGGCGTGGCGGCGGGGCCATCCTGCGATCTGTGGGACAAATCGAAAGCCCGGGCGTCCTCGGACACGGGCTGGGCTTCCTGCCGGACGAAATCGAGCACTTCGTCGACCACATCCGTCAGCGCATCGCCGGAACCCTGTATGAGTTCAACGAGCTCGGCCTGTTCGGGCGTCAGGCGGCTGGAGGCCAGTTGCCCGATCACGCCGATCACACCGTGCAGCTGGGTCCGCAGCTCTCGGCTGATCTGGCCGAGAAAGTCACTTTTCGCGCGGCTTGCGGCGACGGCGTCGTCCCGCTCACGCTCGAGGGTGTCCGTCGACGCGACAAAGACATTGGCCAGAAAGAGGAAGCCAGTCTCGGTCTCGACCACCAGGCCCTGAAGCCGCGGCGCGCCATCCGACATGGCCAGCCGCACGAGGGTCTTCGCACGGGCGAGGTCGGCCGGCGCCCCGGCGGGCTGGAGCACGAAGGTGCGCGACAAGGGCGAGCCAATGCTCACGCCCGCGGTCACCAGAGCCACGGACGGGCCGAACGCGACGACCGTCAAATCCCGATCCGTCTCAAGATATGCGGGGAAGAGCAGGCTCAACCGCTCGCTATCAAGCATTAGAGTCAAGACACGTCCTCCAGGATCGCTGACGTCCGCCCCGCAGGGCCCCATCGGCGACCAACCTAACCGTATGCGCGCCGGCGCGCGATATTTGTGCAGTGTCTCGATACATTATGAACGCCCGGTAAGCGCGAAAATATGACAAGCACAATGAAAAGTAGTTTGCGAGGCCTGCAAATGCATTCGGGGCTGCGCTCACAATCGGCAGGCATACCGTTTCGCGACGTGCGCGCCCTTCGGAGAACGCCTCCTGCTGCGATCGATGACGCCTGAATTCCATAGCGAATGAGAGCCCGAGCTAAACTGTCAAGCACCCTACTTAAGGGATAGATGTTGCAAAGCTCCTACATATATGGTGATCCATAGCCCAATTTGGGCAGGCTCAGCTTTGCAGCCCTGCGGATGCAGTGTAGCTAACACTTCAGCTACCGAGAGGTTGCCCTGATACACGGCGTCACAGATGGGTGGCGCGTTTTCGATTCGGCGTGGTGACTTTGTCTAACCCCGACGTGCACAGTGCAGCGAGGACGGGCGACTCGGCCGTAGTCGAGACCGACAGCGCAACACTGCGTCGCAATTACATGATTTTGCGGAAGCTTTTTGTGTTCGCCGGCGACATCCGCGCAAACTTCCGCGTCGAGATCGATGAGATCTACCTCCTGCTTTGCCTGATTTTCGTCGCCGACGCTGACCGGCTGACCGGGGCGGACGCGCGACGGGCGGGCGGCGCCAGCGCGCACACCATCTCCCAGATGACGGACATCCCCCGCGAAACCGTGCGGCGTAAAATGCAGCGCTTGATCGTGTTGGGCGCCGTCGCCCAGGACGCGGGCAAGCTTTATCGCCTCGACCACACCAACCGTCTGGTCGGCACCCTGCTGACCGCGCTCGGCCGCATCAGCGAAGATCTGAGCGCACCTGACGCCTGACCGGCTCTAGCCGACGCCCCGCTCCACTGAGAACCGCACCAGATCAGCCGTCCTGGCGAGGCCGAGCTTGGTCTTGATCTGGCTGCAGGTGTTGGCGACCGTCTTGTAGCCAACGCCCAGCGCGTCTGCGATTTCCGCGAGACTCGCCCCCGCCGCCAGCAGCCTGAGGATCTCGAGATCCCGCGCGGAGAGACGGCCCATCGGCTCCCCTGCATCGACGCCCTGCACGGCGATCGCCTGGGCGATGTCAGCCTCGACATACCGTCCGCCGGTCAAGACCCGCCGCACCGCCTCGATCAGCTCGTCCGGCGAGGCGTTCTTGCTGAGATACCCCGTCGCCCCAGCCTCCAGCGCACGCACGGCGTAGAGCGGCTCGGCGTGCATGGACAAGACGAGGATCCGGCGAGCGCGGTCGTCGAGCATCAGCCGGTTGATCAGCTCCAGCCCGCCCAGCCCCGGCAGGTTGAGATCCAGGATGATCAGGTCCGGTCGCTCGGCGCGAGCGACCGTCAGGGCGTCGCGGCCATTGGCCGCCTCAATCACCGACGTGTCGGCCAAGACCTCCAGCATCCGCCGAAGACCGTCACGGACGATGGCGTGGTCGTCGACGATCAGGATCTTCATGTCTGTCCATCCCCTCCAGTCGCTCTCGTGGACAAACGACGCACAGGCGCCAGCGCCTCCACGGTCCAGCCGCGTCCCGGCTCCGCCTCGATGCGCAGTTCTCCATGCGCGGCCGCCATCCGTTCCCGCATACCGCGCAGGCCAAAGCCGGAGCCGGGCCTCGGCTCCGCAGGGCCGGCGCCGCCGTCATCCTCGATGCGCACCCGGACCTGTCCCGTTTTGGGACTGTCGAGCATGACCCTTATGGAGGCAGGCTCCCCGTGGCGTACAGCGTTGCTCAAGGCCTCCTGCGCCACGCGCCAGAGCGCCTCCGCCTGAGCGGGGTCAGGCGCCTCTTCGCCTAGATCCGCCTCCAGCAAAAAGTCGATGTCAGGACGCTTGCCCCGCCAGAAGTCAACCGCGTCGGCGAGCGCGGCCGTCAGTCCAAGATCCGCCACCGGGCTGGCGCGGAGCTGGCTCAGCATCTCCCGGACCTGTCGCTGCATGTGATCCACGGCCGCGGCGATGGAGAGGATCCGCGCCTCGGCCTCGGCCTTGCGATCCTCGCGCAGGTGCCGGACGGCGAGGTTGGCGTCAAGATTGACGGCGAAGAGATAGGGGCCGATCTCGTCGTGCAGGTCGCGGGCGATCTCGGCGCGCTCTTCGTCCTGCAGGGTCAAGAGCTGATCCTCGAGTTTGCGGTTCTGCAGGTCGATCTCCGCCAGCCGCTCGGCCATATGGTTGAAGCCCGCGCCCAGGCGATCCAGCTCCGACACGCCGCCGGCGCGCACCCGCGCCCGATAGTCTCCGCCGCCGATGCGAGCGAAGGCGTCCGAGAGCTGAGTCAGCGGCGCCAGCGCCCGCCCGATGACGGCGTAGACGAGCCCCGCGCCCAGCAGGCTGAACGCGGCGAAAGCGGCGACCATGCGGGCCAGCTCGCTCCACGCGTCGGCGACGTCATTGTCCGACAGGGCGTCGAGCTGCACGACCCCCGCCGCCCCCGCTGGCAGCCGGATCGCGGGAATGTGCGGCCGCATCAGCTTCGCGAACCATCCCGGCGCCGGGTGGCCGGGCGTGGCCGGGATCGACCGCCGGAACAGCAAGCCCCTCGCATCGAAGGCCTTGGCCGACACGTGACGGGATCCGTCGAAGGATTCGACATAGCGGATAAGGTCGGTGCGCGCGTGACCGGACCGCGCGAGATCGCCGAAGGGCTCGGACGCGCTCTGTCGGGCGCCCGCAACGGCGGCGGTCAGCTCGGCGTTGAGGCTGTCGCGGGTGCGAAGTCCCGCGCCGATCGCCCCGCCAAGCAGACTGAGGGCGAAGGTCGCGCCCACGGCGAACAGAACCCGCGACCGCAGGGACAGCCCCGCGCGGCGTTCAGACGTCTCCGGTCGCATGACGTCCACGTCGTTTTCGCTCCCGTCCGAACGATCGGGAAGTTTTCCCGACGACTTCGGGAACCCGCACCATGGCGAGGCCCGCCCTCAAGCCCTAAACCTGATCAGGCGCCCTGGGCAATGGGGTCAAGAGTTCGGACCACGGAGTCGTTACCTAGTTATGCTGAAGTCACTGCTGCTCACCGTAGGCTTTGCGGCCCTCATGGCCCCCGCCTTCGCCAGAGCCGAGGATGATGCGACCGTGGTCGCGTCGGTGCAAGTCAACGCAAGGCTGAACGCCGCCCGCGACCAGATCCAGCCCGGCCTCGGCGCATCGGTCTATACGGTCGACTCCCAGGCCATCCAGTCTGCGCCCGGCGGCGAGAATGTCGCCCTCAACACCGTGATCCTGCAGGCCCCCGGCGTCGCACAGGACAGCTTTGGCCAACTCCATGTGCGCGGCGAGCACAACGGTCTGCAGTTTCGCCTCAACGGCGTGATCCTGCCCGAAGGCCTCAGCGTGTTCGGGCAAGCGCTCAGTCCAAGGCTCGCGGGCAAGGTGGCGCTGATCACCGGCGCCCTCCCCGCCCAGTACGGCCTGCGCACCGCCGGCATCGTAGATATCTCCACCAAGTCGAAGTTCGACAACGCCGGGGCGATCAATCTCTATGGCGGCAGCCACGGCGAGTTTTCGCCCAGCGTCGAGTACGGCGGCGGCGACGGCGTCACCAACGGCTTCGCCTCGGCCTCCTGGCGCACCAGCGACCTCGGCGTTGAAAGCCCCGACGGCCGCGCGACCCCGCTGCATGATCACACCGACCAGGTCCAGGCCTTCGGCTATCTGGAGCGCGCCATCGACGACCAGAGCCGGGTGTCGCTGATCCTCGGCAGCTCCGTCGAGCGGTTCCAGATCCCCAATCGCGCCGGCCTTGCGCCGGACATCCTGGTCGGCCCCGCCGCCAACCTGCCGCTGGACGTGAACGGCCGGACCACCCTACCCAGCGGCGCGCTCAACGAGACGCAGAAGGAAGTCACCCACTACGCCGTGGCGAGCTATCAAAAGACCACCGATCGCTTCACCGGCCAGCTCTCCGTTTTCGCCCGCTATTCCAGCCTCGCCTTTACGCCAGATCCCGCAGGCACCTTGCTCTACAACGGGATCTCGCAGGCGGCGATGAAGCAGGACGCCGCCTTTGGCGTGCAGGCCGAGGGCGTGTACAAGCTGAGCGACGCCCACACCGCACGCGCGGGGCTGATCGCCACCCTCGACCGCTCGACCAGCAAGACATCGTCACAGGTGATCGCACTGGCGCCCGACGGCGCGCAGGTCTCCACCACCCCGGTCCCGATCATCGACAACGGCGCCTCCACCGCCAAAACCATCAGCCTGTACCTGCAGGACGAATGGACGCTGAGCGACGCGCTCACCCTGAACTACGGCCTGCGCTATGACCGGTTCGAGGGACGCCAGACAGAGGATCAGGTCAGCCCTCGGGTCAATCTCGTCTGGAAACAGGACGCCGCGACCACCTGGCACGCCGGCTACGCCCGCTACTTCTCCCCGCCCCCGTTCGAACTCGTCGCCTCAGCCACACTGGCCAAGTTCGCGAACACGACGGCGGCGGCGGTCAGCGGCCTGAACGATCCGCCGAAGTCCGAGCGGGCCAACTATTTCGACATCGGCCTCGAGCACACCGTGTTCAAGGGCCTGACCGTCGGCCTCGACACCTATTACAAGAAGAGCCGCAATCTGGTGGACGAGGGCCAGTTCGGCGCGCCGATCATCCTGACGCCCTTCAACTACGCGGACGGAATCCAGTACGGGGCGGAGCTGTCGGTCAGCTACAATCACGGCCCCCTGCAGACCTATGCGAACCTCGCCTACGGCGTCGCGCGCGGACGCAATATCGTCTCCAGCCAGTTCAACTTCGACCCCGCCGATCTCGCCTATATCCGCAATCACTACATCTATCTCGACCACGCCCAGCGCTTCACCGGGTCGGCGGGGGCCAGCTACCGGCTTGGCGCTACCACGGTGTCGGGCGATCTGATCTACGGCTCGGGCCTTCGCCGCGCAGGCGACATACCCAACGGCCGGGCCGGCGCGCCGTACACCGTCGTGAACCTCTCGGCCAAGCGCGGGTTCGAGCTTGGCCTGCTCGGCCAGGTGGACGTCCGCCTCGACCTGATCAACGCCTTCGACAAGGTCTACGAGATCCGCGACGGCACCGGCGTCGGCGTCGGCGCCCCCCAGTTCGGCGCCCGGAGAGGCCTGTTCATCGGCATCCGCAAGGCGATCTGAGGGGGGCTGAGAAGCTGAGGCATTGCCCAATTTGGGCTATGCAACTTCAGATATAGATGTTTTATTCATAAAGCAATTTTATGGTGCGTCACGCCTTCAGATGGGCGCTCGCAAACGAGGATTGCAAATGTCAATACCACTTAAGATGGCATTTATATCTGCGAGTCTTTTAGTTTCTGGACCTGCCATGTCAATGGCGGCGCAGACCGCGCCCCGGCCGTTGTCAGGTTTGAGTGCCGCACCAACAAATCAGGCCAATTGTGTGGGCCTGTGCTCAAACAATCCCAACCAGGCGGTCTCGCCAAATACCCAAAGCATACAACATAAGCAAAATGTAAATAAAAATAAGCCGGACGCAAATGCAAACATATCTATAAAATTGAAGGGCGCGTTCGTAGCATCGTTTAAATCTAATATGATGAATTCTTTCGCATTAAACGCGATGCACAAGGATACGAAGGCGAAGCCCTTGGCGTTGACTCCATTGTCGAAGGCTTCATTGTTAAAGCGCGGGGCGAGCACGTCAAACAGCGGAACGTCGTGCCCTACGGGGCTCACCTGTACAGGTGGGAACATCTACTACCCGCCTGGCGCCCAGGTGACCGTGCCGATCTGGTCAAGCACGATCGTGTCGCCTCTCGACAATCAGTCCTATCAGGTCTCGATGGTCGGGTCCGATCCCGCGGCGACGTACAAACACCGCACGACGATCATGTATTTGCCGATCGCCTTGCGCATCCACTTTCCGGACGGCGGCGTGCTGGACCCGACCGCGCCTCTGGCCTGCACCGGCGCAGGCGCGCAGGACGTGATGTCCGTAGCGCAGCGCGTCTATAATTCACCCCTGTTTGTGGCGTCGCCAATCACCTCGAACGGCCAGAACCTCGCAGCGGGCACGGGCGCAAACGGGGTGCAATTGATTGACGGTTTCCAGCGCGCCAACTTCTGGTCGCAAGTGAACAATACGCGTTATGGCGTTTCTTTGACCCAAGCGTCTGGCAATCCGCTCGTTTTGGACGTCACGGCTCCGTACGGATCGGCCTCGTACCGATTGAACATTCGCTGCGGCGGTTCAGTCAAGCAGGTGACGGTCGGCGTGATCGACATCGACAATTTTGACGCCATGGTCCAGGGGGCCGTGGCCCAGTACGCCACACCGAACCTGCTCCCGATCGTGCTGACCTACAATGTGGTCGAGTCGTCCCAAGGCCAGTGTTGCATTCTCGGCTATCACAACGCCATCCCGACGGCGTCGGGGACTCAGACCTATGCGGTGGGCGGCGTCTTCGACTCCGGCCTGTTCACCGGGGTGGACGATATCACCGTCATGGCGCACGAGATCGCCGAATGGATGGACGATCCGTTTGGCACGAACTGGACTCCAGCCTGGGGGAATATCGGCCAGGTCAAAGGTTGCCAGAACAATCTCGAGGTTGGCGATCCGTTGAGTGGTTCAGAAACTGCGCTGACCGCGCCCGACGGCTTTACCTACCACTTCCAGGACCTCGCCTTCATGGACTGGTTCTATCGCACCCCTGCAAAAGGGACCGGTGGCAGGTACTCCTTCATGGGCCGTCTGACCGCCACGCAGGGCGTCTGCCGCTAAAGCCGTCAGGGTTGCAGCGAGCGCTCGTCCCGGGGAGGGCCAGAGGCGGATATCGCCGCTGGCCCTGCAATGAGGCGTTCATCGGCGTCCGCAAGGCGATCTGAGGGGCGGTAGCTTCTCAGAACAGCTTGCGGTCGACGTCCGAATAGGGGCGCACCTTGCACTGGCCGACGAAGAGGTCGTTCTCGACGAGGTCGGCATCCATCATCACCTTGTGCTCGTCCTGCAGCCGGCCGGACTTGCGGTTGAGGATGATGGTGCGGTTGACGGTCGCGGGGCCCATCCTGGTCGGCGGGGCGTTGAGCTGGACGACATCATCGGCGACGATCAGAGTGTTGACCCCTTCGCACAGGTCCTCGCACCAGCGCTGGGAGACAAGATCGACGCGCAGGTGACGCTTTACCGACACCACCCGCCGCTTGACCTGATGCTGCAGCACGCAGTCGAGGTCGAACTTGCCGGTGCGCTGGGCGGCGGTCGGGGCTCCTTGCGCCTCAGCGGCGGTAAGGCTGATGGTGAGCGCAAGAACCGCCGCCGTCTGAAACCCTGCCCGACCCATGCCGTCTCTCCCGCGTGATTCGCGAGAGGAAGACTATCACGCAAGGCCTAAAGACCGAGTTTCAGCCCGATCCGCAGGGTGGTCGGCGGGCCGTAGGAAAAGACGCCGTTCGCGTCGCGGGCCGTCTGCACCCGCTGGCCGAGATTGTCTCCCGCCACAAACACCGAGACCCCCGGCCGCCAGCGCCAGGTCGCCGACAGGGCCGCCGTCGTCGAGGCGCGCAAGGGCCGAAGGTTCTGGTCGTCGTCGAAGCGCCGCCCCTCCTGCCGCAGCTCCGCCACGAGGTCGAGGCTTGAGATCGGCCGATAGACGAGTGAAGCCGTCGCCGACGCGTCCGGCGTGCCGGCGGGGCGAAGGCCAGTCAGCGCCCGCGCGCCGGAGCCGCCCTCCACCCGCGCCCGCGTCAGCGCGGCCGAGAGATCCAGGGTCAGTTGCGGGGTCAAAGGTAAGGATGCACTCGCCTCCAGCCCCGTCGCGTTCACGGCATCGACGTTGCGCCGCTGGCGGAGCGCGCCCCCCGCCGGGATCAGCCCCGCGACGCTGTCGGT
>CAIUZX010000447.1 GCA_903903715.1 uncultured Caulobacterales bacterium | reverse complement strand
GCGCGCGAGACCCTCCTGAGGGTTGGCGGGATCGCCGGCCTGATCACGATCGGCGGCGCGGCGGTCGGCACAATCCTCGGCTCGCCCCTCGATCACTCGGTGACGATGGGCGCCGCTGGCCTCGCCGGGTCGGCCGCGCTGGGCGTTCTGGCCGCCCTGATGCGTTGGCGCAGCGCGACCGCCCTCACCTCCGCCGATCTGATGCGGTTCGGTCGGGCCGCCCGCGACCTGATCGAGGCGCCCCCTGTCCGTGGCCGCCGCGGGCCGCTGGTGATCGCCTGCACTGGCGTCGCCGCCAAGCCTTCCCTCATCCGCGACCCCGCCCTCCAGCGCGCGTTCGGCAGGACCCGCCGCCGCCGCCAGAGCCTTCGCCTCGTCGCTCGCCGCGCACGGTTGCGGTCGGCGGGCTGAGGACGTCAGCCGGTGGCGAGCGGGCGAGGCTCTTGGATCGACGCAGACAACTGCGCCGCGCCGTAACTCCGACGGAGGTCGGCGCCGCCCCTTACGGCGCCATCCCGGCCTTACCCTGGATGACCAACGGCGCGTCAAACCAGGTGAGCTCCGCCGGCGCGCCGTAGGTCGCCGCAACCCGCGCCTTCCACTGATCGGAATAGAAGGCCCTGGCCGCCGCCGCGTTTTCCCAAAGGTAGACGCCCCCAGCCCGGTGCGTCTCTTCGTTCACGGTGAAGTACTTCTGCTTCAGCGTCGGAATGGCCGCATAGGCGGGCGCCTGCTGCTTGAACAGACCCTCGATCTGCGCCCGCGACAGCCCTGCCGGGATCGGGATCGCCACGACGACCGCGACAGGGCCGGTATAGGGCGAAGACGCGGTCTGCGCGCTCGCACTGCACGTCAGCGCCGCAAACGCCAGCGCTGTCACCAAAGCCAATTTCAACATGTCGAAAGCCCTCCTCGGCCGATTTAATATAGACCAGTCTGTATATTTTGTCAGGAGAGGCAACTTAACTTTCTGTAAGATTGCGCTGGGCGGGCCGGATCACCCGAAACCGCGCCTGAGCGCGGGCGCAGGTCTCGCCCCCCGCCTTGACCGAGCATTCGGCGAAGCAGAGCGTCGATCCCGTGCGGACAAAGTCGGTCTCGAAGGTGAGCCACTGTCCCGCCTCCGCCGCCTCCAGGAAATCCACGACAAGGGTTACGGTGACGAGGCCGGTCAGAAAGCCCTCCCCCCGCTCCCGCACCAGCGCGTTGCGGCAGGACAGGCCCATGGCGTTGTCCGCGAGGGCGGAGATCAGCCCGCCGTGCACAAAGCCTCGCGAATTGCAGTGCGGCTCGGCGGCGAGCAGGCCAAGGATCAGCGCGCTGTCCGTCTCGCGGGCATAGATCGGCTCCCACGGATCGGTCAGTCCGCTCCGCCGGGTATGGCGTGTAAAGCCTCCGGGAACGGCGATCATGAGAGCGACCCCTCGACAGGAACGGGTAGAACAGGAGTAAGCTCGCGCATCAGGACACTCGGTTGAATTAATATAGACCAGTCTGTATATATTTTGGCCCAATGCAAGGTGGGGTCTGTGGCGCCGACGGGAAAACATCGCGAAACCATCCTGACGGCGGCAGTCAGCCTGTTCCGCCGACGGGGCTATTCGGGCACGGGGTTGGCTGAAATCCTCAGCGAGAGCGGGGCCCCGAAGGGCTCGCTCTATCACTACTTTCCGGGCGGCAAGACCGAGATCGGCGCCGCCGCTGTCAGCGCCGCGGGCGGGCAGGTCACGCGGACGCTCAAAGCCCTCGCCGAGGCGCACGACACCCCTGAGGCGCTCCTGCGGGCCTACGCCGCGCAGCTGGCTGCGTGGATGGAGCAGTCGCAGTGGCGGTCCGGCTGCCCGATCGCCACCGTCCTGCTGGAGACCGCGCCGCAGGAGGACAGGATCACCAAGGCGGGGGCCGACGCCTTCTCGGAATGGACCCGCGTCTTTGAAGACGCGATGATCCAAAGCAGCGTGCCGCCCGAACGGGCCCGCAGCCTCGCGCGCCTCGCCATCGCCACCATCGAGGGCTCGCTCATTCTGTCGAGGGTGGAGCGGTCCTCGGACCCGATCCTGTCGTCCGCGGAGACCGTCGCCGAACTGATTGCGTCAGCGCGAGGGCGTTGAGCGGTGAGCGTAAGGATTGCGACCTGATGACCCCACCGCTCGACGGATTTGACGCCGAAGCGCATCTGGCGGCCCTCGCCGCCGATGGCTTTACGATCCTCCCGGACTTCCTGTCGGCGAGCCAGATCGGATGCGTCCGCGCCGCGCTCGCGCCGCATCTGGGCGGTCATTCAGGGCGCAACGATTTTGAGGGGTTCGACACCGAACGGGTCTACACCTTGGTCGCGCGAGGGCGGTTGTTCGAGGAACTGGCGGAAGACCCGCGCCTGACCGCCCTGTTCGATGCAAACCTTCTGCCGGGCTATCTCCTGACCGCCAGCCAGGCGATCAACATCCGCCCGGGCGAGAGTGCGCAGCCGCTACACGTCGACGACGGGTTCTACCGCCTGCCGAGGCCGCGTCCGGCGGTCAGCTTCAGCATGATCCTCGCCGTGGATGACTTCACCGCCGAGAATGGCGCAACCGAAGTGATCCCCAAGAGCCACCGCTTCGACGCCGCGGAGGCGACGGAGGCGGCGGAGCTGCGGGGCCCCACGCCACAGCCCGTGGTGATGGCCGCGGGCTCGTGCCTCGTCTTCTCAGGGATCTTAATCCATCGCGGCGGGGCCAATCGCAGTCAGGCGCCCAGACTCGCCATCACCTACCAGTACTGCCAGCCCTGGGCCCGGACGCAGGAGAACTACTTCCTCTCCGTCCCGAAGGACCGTGTCCGGCAAATGTCGCCGCGCCTGCAGCAGCTCCTCGGCTATGCGATATGGCCGCCCTTCATGGGGCATGTTTCCGCGTCCCATCCCTTGAAGGCGCTGGCGCCAGACTTCGAACCGCCGGTCGCGCAGGGCGCATGGTCCGATCTTGGCCTCTGGACCTGATCGAGGGCGTACGCCATCTCATAGAGGTAAGCCGACGTTTCCGCGCTGTCGGTCAATGTTCCTGAAAGCTGGACGTCCATCATGACCGACGTATTGAGCGATGTTCTGAATACGGTCGACCTTCAGGCGGCGCTTTACTTCCGTACGGAATATCATCCGCCCTTTGGGGTGGCTGTTCCGGCCTTCAAGCGCGCGGCGAGGTTCCACTTCATCGTGCAGGGCCGCTGCAATGTAAGGCTGGAGGACGGTCGCTCTGTGGACCTGAGCGCCGGCGATCTCGTCCTTGTACCCAACGGCGCGCCGCATGTGCTGGCGAGCGCGGCGGATTTTCCCGGGGCGCCGCTCCCGGACGCGATCGCTGCGGCGGGGTTCAAGGGCGAAGGGCCGTTCATCATCGGCGAAGGGGACCCCACGGCCGCCTGCAAGATGGTTTGCGGCCACTTTTCCTTCGCAGACGGCGCGGACCATCCGCTGCTGCGGGCGGTGCCGGATCTCTTCCACATCACCTCCGCCGACCGGGCCGTCCATCTCATGCTGGACGATGTGTTGCGCCTGATCGTCCGGCGGACCTTTGAGGACCAGCCGGGATCCACGGCCTCGGTCAGCCGACTGTCCGAAGTGCTGTTCATCGAGGTCCTGCGCGCGGGCATCGTCCAGGCGCCGGAGGTGCAACGCGTCATGTCAGCGGTTTATGATCCGCACATCGGCAAGGCGCTGGCGCTGATCCACTCCGACGTTGGCCGCAGCTGGAGCGTGGAGGGCCTAGCGTCGGCGGTCGGCATGTCCCGCAGCCGGTTCGCGGAGCGGTTCCGGGAGCTGGTGGGCGCCGGACCGATGAACTACGTCGCCGAGTGGCGACTGCAGCGCGCCCTGCATCTGGTCACGCAGCAGAACCAGCCGATCAAGGCCGTCGCGCACCAGGTGGGGTTCAAGTCCGCGGCGGCGTTCACAAGGGCCTTCTCGGATCGCTTCGGTCAATCGCCCCGGGACATCACCAAGGCCAAAGACCCGTCTTAGTTTGCGTATCGTCCCACTCACTTTGCCCAAAACCCGCGAATGAGATCCGCATATTGCGGAAATCCTCCATCCGCATGAACTGATCGAGGCGGCCAACACGCTCCCCCAGTCCGGCCGCTGGAGATCACAAGACCATGCAACGCATTGCTCAAATCGACGCCGCAACCGCACCGGCCAAGACCCAGGACCTGCTCGCCGCCGTGACCAAGCAGATGGGCGGTGTGCCCAATCTCCTGAAGACGATGGCGCAGTCGTCAGCAGCGCTGAGCGGCTATCTCGGCTTTGCCGGCGCGATCAGCGGCGGGACACTGACGTCGGCGCTTCGTGAACAGATCGCCCTGACCGTCGCCGGCGCCAACGCCTGCGACTACTGCGCCTCGGCCCATACGATGCTGGCCAAGGGCGCCGGCGTCGACAAGGCGGAAGCAGCGGAAAATCTTCACGGCCGATCCAGCGACCCGAAGACGACAACCGCCCTGACCTTCGTGCGTGAACTCGTGCGCACCCGCGGACATGTGAGCGACGCGTCGCTGAAGGACCTGACGGCGGCGGGCTTTGACCAGGAAGCCGTGGTCGAGATCGTGGCCAACGTCGCTCTGAACATTTTCACCAACTACTTCAATCACGTAGCGGCGACGGAAGTCGACTTCCCGCTGGTGAGCACCCGAGCGGCGGCGGTCGCCGCCGCCTGACGACCCGCGTCTCCTCCCTGGCTTTTTCAAGACGTCAACGGAGAGGGCGCGAGCAGGGCGCGCCCCTCCAATCAACCATAGGGAAATGACCATGACCAACACCGACCTTCGAACACAGTCAATCGAGGCGCCCGCGCGCCGCAGCTTCCTTTCAACAGCCGGTCTGATGACCGGGGGCCTTGGCCTTGCCGCGGTGGCGAGCGCCTTTCCGGCCTCCGCCGCGCACCGCAGGACGGCCGTCCACAAGGCGGGCGGCGACATTGACGTGCTGCAGGGCGCCCTGGCGCTCGAGCATGAGGGCATCGCCGCGTATCAGATCGCCGGCGCGAGCGGGCTTTTGACCCCCGACGTGCTGAAGGTCGCCCTCGTGTTTCTCGGCCACCACAAGGGCCACCGCGACGCTCTGGCGAACCTGATCCGCAAGGCGGGCGGAAAGCCTGTCGAAGCCAAGTCCGACGCCGACTACACGATGGAGCTCAACCTCGGGGCGCTGAAGTCTCAGGGCGATGTCGTGGCGCTCGCCACAAAGCTCGAGATGGGCGCCGCCAACGCCTATGTCGGACAGGTCGCCGCGCTGCAGGACCACGCGCTCGCGCATCTCTTCGCGCAGCTCGGGACCGACGAGGCGGTGCACTGGGCCGTCCTCAATAACGCCCTCGGCGCCGCGGTGCCGACTCCCGCCTTCATCTTCGGCTGAGGCGAACCATGACCCGCACTTCGTCTCTTTGGGTTCCGCTTGCGTCAGCGCTTTTCGGCATCCTTGTCGCCGCCGCGCCGTCCGCGCGATCCGCCCCTGCGCCCGGCGACGTCACCGCAGGGCAGAAGCTCTATGAGGCGAAGTGCGGGGGCTGCCACACGCTGGACGCCAACCGCGTCGGCCCGCTGCATCGGGGCGTCGTCGGACGTCGCCCCGGTGTCGCGCCAGGATTCAACTATTCCACCGCGGTGAAGGCGTTGGGCGGCGTCTGGACCCCCGCGCGGCTCGATCAGTGGCTGCAGGGCCCGCAGGCCATGGCGCCGGGAGCGCGGATGTATTTCTCGGTGCCCGAGTCTTCGCAGCGCGGGGACATCATCGCCTACCTCGCCAGCGT
>CAIUZX010000446.1 GCA_903903715.1 uncultured Caulobacterales bacterium | reverse complement strand
ATCGGTGATGGAGTCGCCAAGGAACACCAGGCGGACCGCCGGCAGGGTTCTGGACGTGGCGAGCATATTCGCGATGTCCGCTTCCCGCTTCTGCCAGTACTCGACCCGCACGGTCGGCTTGGCGGACTGAAAGGCGGCGGCATGCGCGACGACGTCGGACAGCATGAGCACGGCGCATGCAGCCAGCATTGTCCCGGCGCGCGCGGCGCCCTTGTCTGAAAACACCATCTTCCGTTTCGCCTTCGACATCAGGTCCCGATTATGCGCCCAAGAAGGGGATCGAAATGCGTGGCTGGCAAGCCTTGATCGACGAACTCGCCCTACCCCCTAGCCTTGT
This sequence comes from uncultured Caulobacterales bacterium, assembly GCA_903903715.1. Classification (GTDB taxonomy): domain Bacteria; phylum Pseudomonadota; class Alphaproteobacteria; order Caulobacterales; family Caulobacteraceae; genus CAIMFV01. The sequence continues at coordinate 6,696 of CAIUZX010000446.1, read as the reverse complement.
CACGACTCACGGCGAGGCATAGCCATGGGTTGCGCCGTGCGCCCGCAGTGCGCGAACCGGAGATCGACCATGGAATTCGTCTCATTCGGCGTGCTGATCGTCGTCTCCTTCTTTGTCCTCTCGACCGTCTTCGGCAGCTTCTTCACGGTCAAGACCGCCGAAGTCGCGGTGGTCGTCCGCTTCGGCAAGTTCTTGCGCATCGCCGAGCCGGGCCTGAGCTGGAAGGTTCCCTTCATCGACAGCGTCGCGGGCCGGGTCAGTCTGCGGGTCAATCAGATCACCCTGACGATGGAGACCAAGACCAAGGACAATGTGTTCGTGACCATTCCAATTTCCGTGCAGAACCGAGTGCGCCCAGAAGCGGTCTATGACGCCTTCTACAGGCTCGCCAATCCGGAGGCGCAGATCCAGTCCTACGTCGAGCAGGTGATCCTGGGCCACGTGCCGGGCATGACCCTCGACGAGGTGTTCGCCAGCCAGTCCGGCATCGCCTCCGCAGTGAAGAAGGAACTCGACGCAGACATGGCCGGCTTCGGCTACGAGATCGTCAATGTGCTCGTCACGGACATCGTGCCGGACCAGAAGGTGAAGTCGGCGATGAACGACATCAACGCCGCCCAGCGCGAGCAGGTCGCCGCCAACGCCCGTGGCGAGGCTGAAAAGATCCTCGTCGTGAAGAAGGCCGAGGCGGAGTCAGAGAGCAAGGCTCTCCAAGGTCAGGGCATCGCCAATCAGAGACGAGCGATCATCGAGGGCCTGCAGGGCTCGATCGAGTCCTTCCAGAAGTCCGTCGGCGACGTCTCAACCTCTGAGGTGATGCAGCTTGTGCTGATCACCCAGTACTTCGACACGCTGAAGTCGATTGGCGATAGCGACAAGACCAACACCCTGTTCCTCTCCCACAGCCCGGGCGCCGTGAAGGACATCTCCGAGCAAATCCTCAACGCCATGCTCGCGGCGGACCGGTCGAAGACCTGATCCCAACGGGTCAGGCGGCGTCGACCAGCACGACTTCGGCGTCCTCAAGGGCGGTCACGGTCATCCGCTCGACATCGAAGATCGCAGCGCCGTCGCGCGGCCCGACCCGGACGCCATCCACCTCGACGACGCCCATCGCGGGCACGAGATAAGCATGACGGGAGCGGTCGAGGATGTATTGCGCCGACTGCCCGGCCTTAAGCGTCGCGCCCAGCACCTTCGCCTTCGCGCGGATTGGCAGCGCGTCTTCAGCGTCTGGATAGCCTGAAGCCAGCGTGACGAAGCGCCCGGCCCGGTCGTCCTTCGGGAACGGACGCGCGCCCCAACTCGGCTTACCGCCGGCTGTTTCCGGCACGATCCAGATCTGGAAGATGCGGGTCGGTTCAGCCTCCAGATTGTATTCGGCGTGCACGACGCCAGCGCCGGCGGACATCACCTGCACATCGCCCGCCGCCGTGCGGCCGCGATTTCCCAGATTGTCCTCATGCGTAATCGCCCCGTCACGGACATAGGTGATGATTTCCATGTCGCGATGCGGATGCGGCGGAAAACCGGACTTCGGCGCAATGATGTCGTCATTCCATACCCGAAGCGCGCCCCAATGCACCCGAGCCGGATCGTGATAGTCGGCGAAGGAGAAGTGGTGATGCGCGTCCAACCATCCATGGTTCGCGGCGCCGAGGCTCGCAAAGGGTCGAAGTTCGATCATGTCCGTCTCCTCACCGGGCGCCGTGACGGCGCGCCGACCGCTTAGATGGGTATTCGCAGACTTTGGAAAAGACCTGAGACGCAGGGGGGGCGGATCTGGACTTCAGCGTCACGCCCCAACTCTGACCTGCTCAAAACCGCGCAAGCGACTGTTCAGATGCAACTCTTGGGAATATCTTTCGATTTCAGACTTTGCGCGAATCGCAAGGACCGCCACAAAATCGAGTAGATCCAACGAAGGGGCCGGAATGGCTGAGCGCTCGCCATGGTCGCAATGATCATATCGCGTCTGCGCAAGTCGCTGTCGGGCATCACGTCCGCCTGGGACCGCTGCGCCGAACGTACGGAAATCGCGTCGAACCTCGCTCTCGACTGGCGGATCCTGACCTATGCGCCCGGCAAGGCCGCGGGCCGCTTCGTGACACGGGCGGCGTTCCGCCTGCGCAATGTCGGTGAGACCGCTGTTTCCAGCGAGGGCTGGTGGATCTACTTCAACTGCCTGTCCGGCGCCCGTCCCGTTCCCGGAGACGTGAAGGTTGTCGTGGAGCCCGTCGCCGGATCGCTCTTCCGCCTGCGTCCGGCGAACCCAGACTCGGGCACGATCCCGGCGGGGGGTTTTCTGGAACTCGTGATCGAGCATCCCGACGCGCCGATGCGAACCGACAAGGGCCCGATCGGGCCCTACATCGTTTTCGATACGACGCCAGGCGTCGGCCGCAGCTTTCCGGAGTACACGTCTTTCCCCGCACCGCGAAGCGCCCGTTTGGACGGCCTCCCGGACAACATCAGCAGTCTGGAGGCGCCCGAAGATCTGTTCGCCCGCAATCAGTTGATCGAGACAGATGAATTTGACCTCGACGGCGGGATACTGCCGTCGCCGGTCATGAACCGCCCCGGAAGCGGCTTTGTGAGGCTGGACCGGTCCACGACGGTGATCGCGCCGCGCAAGCTTCGAAGCGAGGCGCGTCTCGCAAGGGAGATCCTGGCGGGTTTCGCGCCCACAGACGCCGGGCGCTCCGGCGCCACGCTTCAGCTTTCCATTGGACGCATCGCGGGCTTCGCCTCGCACGAAGCTTATCGCCTCACTTTGAACCCGGCTGAGGGCGCGACTCTGGTCGGCGCCAGCGACGCAGGAGTGTTTTACGGCCTGCAGACCCTGCGACAGCTGGGGCCGAACCCGCCGGCGCAGACCATCACCGACGCGCCGCGCTTCGCCTATCGGGGCCTGCTCATCGACGTCGCCCGCAACTTTCGCAGCAAGGCGGAGGTGCTCGGCGTTCTGGAGGCGATGGCGCGGTTTAAGCTGAACACTTTGCACCTTCACTTCGCCGACGACGAGGGATGGCGGCTGGAGATCCCCGGCCTGCCGGATCTCACCGAGATCGGCGCACGGCGTGGTCACACTGTGGACGAGACCGACCGGTTGCCGCCGGCTTATGGCTCCGGCCCCGATCTCGGCAATCCGAACGGCACGGGCTTCTATTCGGAGCGCGACTATATCGAGATCCTGAAATTCGCACGGGCGCGGCATATCGAGGTTATTCCGGAAGTCGAGATGCCCGGGCACGCCCGCGCCGCCGTGCGCGCCATGGCGCGACGCGAGGCCCGGCTGTCGCGACGGGGCGCAAAGAGCGCGTCCGCATATCGACTGCGAGATCCGGCGGACACCTCCGAATACAGATCAGCGCAGCTCTACTCCGACAATGTGATCGATCCCGGCCTGCCGTCGACTTACGCCTTCGTCGACAAGGTGGTGAGCGAGATCGCAAGGATGCATCGCCGCGCAGGCGCGCCGCTGCGCATCCTGCACGTCGGCGCGGACGAACTGGCGCCGGGAGCCTGGGAGAAGTCTCCCGCGGTGCAGACGGAAATGGCTAGACTGAAACTCGGGGGCACGGCGGACTTGTGGGATCACTTCTATGACCGCATCGCCGCCATAGCGCACGGACACGGCGCCCACCTCGCCGGGTGGGAGGAGCTGGGGGTGCGCAAGATGGCCGTGAGGGGGCGGTACAATCCGGGGCCCAACCCGCACTTCCACGGCCGCGGCTTCCTCCTGTACGCCTGGAACAATCTTCCGGGTTCGGAGGATCTAGCCTACAGGCTCGCCAATTCGGGATATCCGGTTGTGCTGACCCCTGCGACACACCTCTACTTCGACATGGCCCATAGTCGTGACGCCCTCGAGCCCGGCCACAACTGGGCGGCCTATACAGACCTCTTCGACGTGTTCGGCTTTGACCCGTTCGACATCACGCGCGGCAGCCGGTCGCAGAACCTGCAGGCCCTGACCCCCCGCGGCCGGTCCAATATCGCAGGCCTTGAGGGCACGTTGTTTTCCGAAACCATCACCAGCGCCGAGCGGCTGGGCTACATGTTGGCGCCAAGACTGATCGCACTGGCCGAGCGGGCCTGGGCCCCCGCCCCGTCCTGGGCGCTTACCTCCGACCCGGCGGCGGCGCAGGCGGCGAAGCTCGCGGACTGGTCGCGGTTCTCCCAACTGGTTGGGCGCAAAAGGCTTCCAGAGCTGGACCGCGACCTGCCGGGTTTGACCTACAGGATCCCGCCGCCCGGGCTCATCGTCCAGGAAGGGGCGGTGCAGGCGAACCACGCCTATCCCGGCTTCACCCTGCGCTACACGACCGACGGAACGGCGCCGACCCTCGAAAGCCCCGAGGTCAGCGGGCCGATCGCGGCGCGGGGCTCCATTGCTGTGGCGGCGTTCAACACACTGGGGCGCTCCGGTCGCGCGTCGATCATCGACAATCCTTAAAGGACCGAGGCCTTGCGCCGCATGGCCGCCAGAGGGCAATAATGGGTAAGGAGACACCCATGGAACAGATCCTCGAACCCGACCTGCCGATCGTGGACCCGCACCACCACCTGTGGGACTTCAGCGAGAGGTTCAAGGACGCGCCGCCGCCGTCGCACCCGTTTGACCATGTGGGTCGTCTCTCGCCGCGCTATCTGATCGAGGAACTGTCGGCGGACTTGCGCCGCGGCCACAATGTGCGCGCCACCGTCTATATGGAGTGCGGCGCCATGTATCGGGCGGACGGCCCGGACGCCTTCAAGCCGGTGGGCGAGACCGAGTTCGTCAACGGCGTCGCCGCCATGAGCGCCAGCGGGATCTACGGCACGGCCCAAGCCTGCGCCGCCATTGTCGGGCACGCGGATCTTCGGGCCGGATCATCTGTCGCCGCTGTGCTGGAAGCCCACATCGCCGCGGGCGGCGGACGCTTCCGCGGCATTCGCCAGAGCGCATCATACGACGCCGACCCAAATGTGCTGGGCATGCTGGCCCATACAGAGCCGCACCGATTTATGTCGCCCGACTTCCGCAGGGGTTTTGCCGAGCTTGCAAAGCTCGGCCTCTCCTTCGACGCCTGGCTCCTGGAGCCTCAACTCCCCGAGGTCACCGACCTCGCCCGCGCCTTCCCGGAGACCTCCATCATCGTCGACCATGTCGGGTCACCCCTCGGCATCGGCGCCTATGCGGGCCGCCGCGCCGAGCGCTTCGACATCTGGCGCAAGTCTATCGCTGAACTCGCGGCCCTGCCGAATGTGACCATGAAGATCGGCGGCCTCGGTATGGCCTTCATCGGCTTCGACAGCCACCTGTCCGACCCGCCCGCCTCCTCTGAAGTGCTGGCCGCAGAATGGCGACCCTATGTCGAGACGTGTATCGAAGCCTTCGGCGCGGATCGTTGCATGTTCGAGAGCAATTTCCCCGTTGACCGCTGCGGCGCGACGTATGACGCCCTGTGGAACGCGTTCAAGCGCATCACCGAGAACGCCTCGGCCGACGAGAAAACCGCGCTCTACAGCGGAACGGCGTGTCGGGTTTACAGGATCGCAATCTGATCCATCGGGCCCGCCGGATTGCGCCTGCAATGCGGCGCGGCGCAACAGACTGATCACAAAAGGATTTTTTCCGACGGACTTCGGCCCTTCAGGGGTCTTGTTGTTCGGGTCTATGCGCTCCGTGGCCGGGGCGGGCGCACCATAGAACCGGAACCCGAACCATGTCCCACAAGCCCTTCCTCATCGCTTCGATGGCCTTGTCCACCGCCGCCGCCGCCGCCTCCCGCGCCGCCGCGGACGTCGTCACCACGCCCACGGTCGAGCAGACCTACGCGTCGCGCTATTTCGGCGGCGTGCACCTCGGCGTCGGCCTCAGCGAGCGGGACGTCCGCTTTCACGACCGGATCGACGTTGGGCGCGGCCGATCTTCAGGCCTCGGCGTGCAATTCATCGCCGACTATGACCGCGTAGTTTCGGATCGCTGGGTGCTGGGCGCAGAAGCGGCGCTTGGGGGCGGCGGCCCCAAGGTGAAGGCCTTTAGCCCATCGAGTTCCAGCTATACCGAGCAGATCCGGCCCGACCTCGATTTCCGCGCCAGCGTCCGGGCGGGGTATCTTCTGACCCCCGCCACGCTCCTGTACGGCCGCGCCGGCTACGACTGGCAGGGGCTGAGCCACCGCCTTCTCACGCCCGTTGCGCTGGACGAAGCCCACGGCGGTCGCGCGCATGGCCCGTATTTCGGCGTCGGCGTCGAGCAGGCCCTGTCGAACCGGCTTGGCGTACGGGTCGAATACGACCATTTCGACCATGCCCACGGTTTCGGCTCCGACGACGTGACCGTGTCCGCACACCTGAAATTCTGAGAGAAAATCGCACTGGCGCTCCCGAGACGAGGGCTCGGGAGCGGGTCCTTGAGAACACCGTCGCGTGAGACCGTCAATTCGCCTCTCACAATAAGTTGACGCAGGCGTCATCTTCGTGGATGCTCTCCGCAAAATCAATGGAGGACGCACATGAGCGACGGCGCGGTCGACCTTTCCAAAGAAGCGCGGGCGAAGGCCTATGCTCTGCCCCTGAACGACATCAACGTGGCCGATGTCGAGCTTTGGCGGAACGACACGATTTGGCCGTACTTCGAGCGGCTTCGCAAGGAGGACCCCGTCCACCTTCACCCGGCCGAGCATCACGAAGACGGCGCCTTCTGGT
>CAIUZX010000445.1 GCA_903903715.1 uncultured Caulobacterales bacterium | reverse complement strand
GTCGATAAAGGCCTCGCCCTCGATGGCGGTGCGCTTCACGGGCACGGACAGCACGCCGCGGTCGCCCTTCAGCGCATAGGCGGGCTGGCCGACGGACATGCCGGGCAGGTCGGCGATCAGGGCGAGCTGGCGGTCGAGCTCGTTGATCTTCGGCGCGTGACCGAGCAGGGGGCGCAGGATCGCCTCGATCTCACGGCTTTCGAGACCGACCACCTTCACCTCGTCGATGTGGCCAAGATCCAGCCGAACATGCAGCACGCCGGCGACCATCGACTGATCCGGGATCGACGACCGGGCGAAGATGTAGCCCCGCTGTCGCGCCACAGTCGCGACGGCGGACAACAGCTTTTTCAGTTCATCCTGCGACAGGCGGCGGCCGACGAATTTCTGGACCGCGTTCATCAGCGGCGGGACGGGGATGATGTCTGCGCCCTCGACCTGTACGGCGCCGACGAACAGGCCGTCAGGCTGATCCGGCTCCGAAGCGGACACAGATTGAGCGGCGCGGAGCACCGGCGCCTTGGGGGCCTCGAAGGTCTTCTTGCGAATGGCGGAGGTCACCTGACGCACTTCGGCCGCAGGATCGTTCGCCCAGGCCTGCGTCAGCGGGGCGGCGACAATCACGACCGAAAGCGCAACAAGGGACGGGCGGAGGATCATCCCATCATGGTAAATGGATTTAAAGTAAATATTCTGTAAATTAAAATTCAATTCAGGACTGATCAACAAAGTTTCTTAGAATAAAGACTTTATTTTACGAGATCCTGTATTCTGAGAATTGAGTTTGAGGCTTTAATGCCATGATCGTGGAATTGATCGCCGCTGCGGCGCTTGCGAATGCTGCGTCTTCCGGACAGTCGAACTGGACTGTTTCCGAGGCGTCCCCCGGCGTGTCCGTTCTGCATCTCGGCGCCAGTCATATGCTGGCGCGGGGGGGCAAGGTGGTTCCCGGAGACACGGTGATCACGACGGTTAACGCCCGCGCCGTGCTGGTCAATGGGCAGCAATACGCCATCGTCGCCCCCAATTCCCGGCTTGAGATCGCCGAACCGGATCCGGCGGACGGCCTCACGCAGGTGATTGAACACCTCGGCAATGCGGTCTTCAGCGTTCGCAAGGGCGCGGCGCCCCACTTCGTGGTTCGCACGCCCTATCTCGCCGCCGTGGTCAAGGGCACGACCTTCAGCGTCACCGTCGATCCGACCGGCGCCTCGGTGCAGGTGGTCGAAGGTGCGGTCGAAGTCGCCACTGTGGACGGCGGCGCGCGTCGTCTCGTGAGGCCAGGCGATATCGCCATCGTCAGCGCAAGGGCCTCCGGCCGGTTGAGCATCCAGGGCCGCAATCCCGCAGAGGTTCAGTCGAGCAAGTCGCCGCCGCCTGCGCCCACGCCGGATCCGACACCTACGCCTGCGCCGTCGCCTGCGTCGACCGCCCCGCCAACGTCTTCGACGACGCCGACCGCTTCCACCCCGACGACATCGCCGGCGACCGCCTCGACCTCGAGCGCGACGAAGCCAGCCGAGTCCGGCTCCGGCGATGCGCAGTCGAGCAACGCAACTCCGAGCGCCTCGAAGACGAGCGATTCAACATCAAGCGCGTCGAAGCCAACCGAGTCCGGCGCCAGCGCCTCGAAGTCGAACGAGTCCGGCTCCGGCGGTACAAAGTCGAGCGACTCGACGGCGAGCGCGATGAAGTCGGGCGACCTCACGCCTAGCGCCTCGAAGACGAGCGAATCCGCGTCGAGCGCATCCTCATTGAGCGCCTCGACGTCCAGTTCATCCCGGTCGAGCGAGTCCGGCTCCGACTCAGGCGCAGTGACCTTGAGCGGATCGGGCGGCGCCGGTTCCTCCGCATCTCGTTCCTCAGCGTCTGGGGGGGACGCCTCGTCGAGCTCCGCTCCGAAAGCGGTGAAGGTGTCCGCCGTGGAGGAAGCGCCGCAGTCCCTGGCCAAGCTGACCAAGGGACTGGTTTCGGGTGACACGGGCTCGGCGAAGACGTCATCGTCGACGACCAGCACCGCCAAGACCGCGTCCGCCACAACCTCGTCGAGCACGTCCGCTTCAGGATCCATGACGACAGCCTCCGCCGACACGCCGACGACGACCACCGTCGCCACATCGTCAGGCGGATCGGGTGCGTCGGGTAACAGATCGTCGGAAAGCGACAGCTCGACCGGCTCGAAGTCGGCGGCGAAGTCTAGCTCCGACTCATCGAGCGGCGGGGCGTGGAAATCACGCTCCAGCTCCAGCTCCGGCTCCGGCGGCGAGTCCTCGTCGTCGTCCTCGTCGGTTTCAACCGTATCGACTTCTGGCTCCGGCTCTGCGTCCGGGACCGTGGTCGAAAAGGCCGTGACGTCGGCTCAGCAGAACAAATACGTCAAGAAGACAAAGTCAAAGACCAGTGCGAAACCGAGCGGCTCCGGTTCGCAGTCCAGCAGCGGCGACTCGAGCGGCTCGTCGGGCGGCGGATCGACGACCGCGCCGACCACACCCACGACGCCCGCGGCGCCGACCACTCCGACGACACCGACCGCGCCGACGACACCCAGCACGCCGAACGTCCCGGTCACCAAGTCCGGTAGCGACGGCGCGGGTGCGGGGACGACGAAAACACCGACCTCCCCGGCGCCGACGACCACGCCGACCACGACCGCGCCGACGCCGACACCCACAACGACACCCACAACGACACCCACAACGAACGCGCCGACGACCACGCCGACGACCACGAAAAAAACCGTGACCGGCGTCGTCAAGACGGTGGTCAAGGCCGTGGAACACAAAGACTGAGGCATGACGCCCAACCCGCGTTCGTCCTTGTTTGACTCATCCAGCCCCTGGCGGGCGTGTGGTCTGCTGTTCGCCCTGACCGCGCTGATCGTCGCCGTGAGCGGAGCGGGGCGGGGCGTCGAGGACGGTCTGCACGCGCTGCGGGACCAGCTTCACCTTCGCCCGGCCTCTGGTCAGGTCGCGCTGGTCGAAATGGACGCCCGCTCCCTCGCCGCTTTCCAGCGCTGGCCCTGGCCGCGGAGCTTGTATGGACGGGTGGTGACGGCGTTGAGCCGCGCAGGCGCGTCAGCCATCGCCTTCGACGTCGACTTCTCCGCGCGTTCAGATCCCAAAGAGGACAAGGCTTTCGGTGAAGCGATCACGGCGTCTTCGGCGCCGGTGATCCTGCCCACCTTCCAGCAGTCCGGATCCCGCGAGGGCGGCGGAACGGTCGAGAATATTCCGATCCCGGAGCTTCGCGGGCGCGCCATGCTCGCCTCGGTCAACATTCTACCGGACCAGGACGGCTTCGTCCGCGCTGCGCCGGTGGGCTCGGTCACGGAGGGGCTGACCCGGCCCGCCATCGCCGCCATTCTCGCCAGTTCCATAGGGCGCAACACCCAGCGCGTCGCCCTCGATGGCGCGATCGATCCCGCCGCCATCCCGCGGGTCAGCTTCGTCGACCTCGTGAACAATCCTTCGCTGGCTCAGCAGTTCAAGGGCAAGAGCGTCGTCGTCGGCGCGACGGCGATCGAAATGGGTGACCACTTCCTGTTGCCCAATCACGGCCAGACGCCGGGCGTGCTGATCCATATCCTCGCCACCGAGACCCTGTTGCAGAAGTCGAGCCCGACATCATTCGGCCCTTGGATCATGGGCCTTCTGACCCTCGCCGGCGCGCTGGTCGCCCTGCGGATGAAGGGCGGATGGCGGACGGCGGCGCTTGCGGGTCTGTCCGCCGTCGTCCTTGTCACGCCTCTGGCGCTGGAGTGTCTCAAGCTCGGCACGATGGAGATCGCGCCGGCTCTCGCCGGGCTCGCCGCCGCCGCCGCCGCCGCCCAGATCCACGCCGCCGTGCAGGCGTTGCGCCGCGCGCGGATGGTCGACGCAGACACCGAATTGCCCAATGCAAGGTCGCTGAACGCGACCCTCGCCGCGACGAAGACCGGCGCGGTCGTCGCCCTGCGCATCGCCAACTACGGCGAGGTGCACGGCGTGCTGGGCCGCGACAGCGCCGCTGAGCTGATCCGCCGCGTCGCCGAGCGTCTGCAGCTCGCCAGTCTCACCCCGGTTCACCGGGTCGGCGAGAACGCCCTGACCTGGATCGATCCGACGACGGACGAAGAGGCCTGGGAGGACCGAGTCCACGCCGCCGCCGCCCTGCTGCGCGCGCCGATCCTGCTGGACGGACGGCCGATCAATCTGGCGTTCGGCTTCGGCCTCGCGGCCCTCGCCGGAACGCCCCGGGCGGCGCTCGGCCGGGCGCTGCTCAGCGCCGACAGCGCTCTGTCCCGCAATGATCGCTTCGAGAAGCACACGGAGGATCTGGAGCGCGCCGCCGACTGGCGTATGGAGCTCGCCGCCGAGCTCGATCAGGCCCTGGCCAATGGCGATATCTGGGTCGCCTATCAGCCAAAGCTGGATATCGCCGGCGGCGGGATCACCTCCTCGGAGGCGCTGGTCCGCTGGCGTCACCCGCGGCGGGGCCCGATCTCACCGGACGCCTTCATTCCGGGGCTCGAAGCCATGGGGCGCATGTCGGACCTGACCCTGTTCGTTCTGCGTCAGGCGATGCAGGACCAGGCCGCCTGGCGCGCGCAGGGCCTGTCGATCAGCGTCTCCGTCAACGTGTCGGCGCAGTTGCCCAAGGATCCCGAATTCGTTGCGGCGGTGGAGGCCCTCGTCGCTGAATACCGCCCGCCGGAGGGAATGATCACCCTCGAGGTCACCGAGTCCGCCGCCATGCAGGACCCCGAGGCGGCCATCGCCGCCCTGGCCCGCTTCACGGAGATGGGCCTCGTCATCTCTGTCGACGACTACGGCGCCGGGCAGTCCACGCTCGGCTATCTCAAGGCGCTGCCCGCCAAGGAGCTGAAGATCGACCAGGGCTTCGTGGTCGGCATGGCCGCGAGCCGGAGCGACCAGGCCATGGTCCGCTCCACCATCGATCTCGCCCACGAGCTTGGATACAAGGTCGTCGCCGAAGGGGTGGAGACGCTGGAGATCCTCGAGCTGCTCGCGAGCTTCGGCTGCGACTATGCGCAGGGCTGGCACGTCGGCCGCCCCGTCGCGGCGGACCGCTTCTACGAGATCGCGTCGGGCGAGGCGGACCAGGCTGCGTGAGCGGCCAGGGTGACGCGAATATGAACAGGATCGACTGGCCCGCGTTCAGCCGATCCTGCTAGGGTGCCGTCACATTCTGAAAGACGCCCCACGGAGAGCGCCATGTCCCTCGGTCATACATCCGCAGCCGCTGTCTGCGCGCTCGTCCTCGCCGCCCTGGCGGCGCAGGCCTTCGCGGGGCAGGCCTTTGCGGGTCAGGCGACCTCGGATCCGGCGTCGCCCCCGTCCGCTCCGATGGGTGGAGGCTCGCAGACCCTGCCGCCGAAATACCTCTCGGTTCCCGGCTTCAAGTCCTGCCTGTCGACGCAGAGCCAGGGGACCTACCAGTCCTGGTGCCTGCCGAGGCGCAAGCCCGGCCAGTGCCCCGCGGAGAGCTGGGCGAGCCTGAAGGCGCTCAAAGGCGACGACGCCCTGCCGAAGTGCGCGCGCGTCGGTGCGCGTCCGAACTGATCGACGGCCTGAAAATAAAGTCAAAAGCCGCAATTTCCCGGCGGTAATACAGTTGCGGCCGCCTTCCCCGGGCCGAAAATCTATGGTTAAAAAGGGGTAATCAATTGTGTTCAAGGAATGACCGCGATGATGGCAAGGTTTAGCAAGTCGATGTCCGTGGCCCTGATCGCCGCGCTCGCCTCCGGCGCTCTGGTCGGCGGGGCTCAGGCCGGATGTCTGACGGGCGCCGTCGTGGGCGGCGTCGCCGGTCACGTGGCGGGCAAGCACGGTCTCGCAGGCGCCGCCGCGGGCTGTGTCATCGGCCACCAGATGGCCGTCAACAAGAAGCGCAAGAAGGCCGCTGAAAAGACCGCCGCCAAGCAGGCGCAGCTCCAGGCGCAACAGCCGCCGCAGACCCAGCAGCTGCCCGGCCAGGCGCCCGCGACCCACCACTAGGTCTTTCAGAGCTAAAGGAACATTCCATGGGACTACTTGACGATCTCGGCGGCGCGCTTGGCGGCGCCATGGGCGCGGCCACGGGCCAGCAGGGCGGTCAGGCCGGCGGCATCGCCGGACTGCTCGGCGGCCTTCTCCAGGGCGGCGGCGCAGGCCAGAGCGGCCAGCTTGTCAGCGCGCTCCTCGGCGGCGCGACGGGCGGCGGCGACATGGGCAAGACCCTCGAGACGCTGGCGGCGAATGGCCTGGGCGAGCAGGTCTCGTCCTGGCTGAGCAACAATCCGAACCTGCCGGTCAGCCCCGACCAGATCCGCGCGGCGCTGGGTAATGAGCAGGTCGAGCAGATGGCCAACGCCACGGGCCTGCCCGTCGGCGATTTCCTGAAGCACCTCGCCGACCACCTTCCGGCCGCCGCTGCGGCGACCCAAAACACCTGATACGCATGCGACGAGGCCCTGCGCTTGACGCGGGGCCTCATTGCCCCCTCACATGACCGCACTGCGCCGAGACAGTGCCGGGGGACCGCGTCATGATGAACTGGAAAATGGCAGGCTTCGCCCTCGCGGCGGTCGCCGCGGCATCGTCCGCGACGGCCGCCCCCGCCTCCACAGAAGCCCGTATCCAGGCGCTGGAGGACAAGGTCAACACGGCATACGCGGCCAATAACCTGCCGACCTACTTCAGCTTCTACGCCGAAGATCTTCGCGCCTTGTTTCCGGACGGGCCGACGACCTTCGCCGGCTACAAGGCCGACTGGACCGCCTTCATTAAGAGCGGCGGGGCGATCCTGAGTTTCAAGGACAAGGACATGCGCGTGCAGGTCAGCCCCAAGGGCGACGCCGCCGTCGCCAGCTACCTCGCCGACGTCGTCACCCGCACCCCCGGCAAGGGGGATGTGAAGACGAGCTACTCCGAAACCGACGTCTGGTTCCTGCGCCACGGCCAATGGAAGATCGTCGAGATCCACTACTCCGAAAACCCGAAGGTTGAGCCGGCGAAGTAGAAATTGGTAGGCCCGGAGGGACTCGAACCCCCAACCAGACCGTTATGAGCGGTCGGCTCTAACCATTGAGCTACAGGCCCTCCGATGACGGAGAAGGACGGGTTAGCATGCGTCGCTCATCTCGAAAAGCTTGGGCGACCGCGG
>CAIUZX010000444.1 GCA_903903715.1 uncultured Caulobacterales bacterium | reverse complement strand
TTCCTCGGAAGACAAACCCTGAGCGTCCGCCTTCAGTGTGTAGAGGAGGTGCTCCATCAACGGCTGCTGATAGGCTGGCAGGGATTCCGCCAGTATCAGGGCCAGGTCGCTCCACTTCCACCTCGGCAGGTAGTCGTCGGTGTTCAGCGTAATGATGTTCGTCTTGTCCATGGGATGTGCTCGCCTCTGCCAGCTCATCCATCACCAGACCGGCGGCGCTGACCAGTGACAGCGTTTGACGTAGCCAATCTCTGACGATGGGATCGTCAGACTCCTGCGCAGCGAGGGCGCGGGCGGCGGCGCGCCGGTCCCCGCTCGACAGCTTGCGGATCGAATGCCGTAGGTGATGGTCGACCGTGTGCGGGGACAGCTTCAGGGCCAGCCCGATTTCCTTGGAATTCAGCCCCTGGTGCACTAGCCGCAGACATTCCCGCTCACGCAGGCTGAGCATGTCGATCGATTCAGGTCGGCCGCCAGTCGGATCCATCGTCGCCCCCGCGAACAGCCGGCGAAGGCGCATGCCTCCAACCGCCCGCTATTCCGAGATTAGGCCAACCGCTCGTATCCGCGCAAGCAAGGGCGCGTTTTCGGAGAGTTCGCCGTCTCGCTCAGACGGGGCGCAGCATCGGTCGAAGCCATTGGGCGGCGCTGACCAGAGCGACCGCGCCGAGTCCGGCGGCGACGTAGCAGGCCGGACAATGCGCGCCGCCGCAGACGGGGGCAAAGGCGTGTGTCTGGCGCGCCACTTCAGCCGCCCAGATCGCGCCCAGGCCGGTGACGCCGGCGATCGACAGATTGAGGTCAAGGTTCAGCGCGCGGGACCTGGGCATCAGCAGCACTCTTTTGCGTCCCTGAGATCCAGGGATCCGAATGATGCGTTTTGAACACGGCATTCTCGCCTTCGCCTTGATCCGCCGCAAAGCCGCCGAGTCGCATCCGACCTAAGGAGGACCGATAGGGCGCTGGGATCAGCGCGTCAGGGGCTGTGGAAAAGAGCGATGAGCACAACAGCGACACTTCCAAAGAGGGGGCGCGGCGATGTGATCGCAGTGTTGGCCCTCTCGATCGTCGGCATGGTCTGGTCGTTATGCGCGGCCGCGTTCGCCGACGATGCGCCGTTCCGGATCCACGCCTATGTCATTCTGGGCGCATCCATTCTCTCCTCGATCGCTTGTATCGGCATTCTCGGAGACGGCGGACCGAAAGGCCGGGCGGATCGGTACTCAGATGATGTGATCCGGGCGGGCGTCTACGCGTCCCTGTTCTGGGGCGTCGTCGGCATGCTCGTCGGTGTGGTCATCGCCTGCCAGCTCGCCTGGCCCACGCTGTTCTATTTTCCGGGAGAGGGCTGGCTGAACTTCGGTCGCCTGAGGCCTGTGCACACATCGGGGGTGGTATTCGCCTTCGGCGGCAATGTGCTGCTGGCGACCTCGTTCTACGTGGTCCAGCGCACCTGTCGGGCGAGGATGTTCGGCGGGATCGCGCCCTGGTTCGTGTTCTGGGGCTACCAGCTCTTCATCGTGCTGGCCGCGTCCGGCTACGTCATGGGGGTCACCCAAGGCAAGGAGTACGCCGAGCCCGAGTGGTACACCGATCTTTGGCTGACCATCGTGTGGGTCATGTACCTGGTCGTCTTCCTGGGCACGATCTGGAAGCGCAAGGAGCCGCACATCTATGTGGCCAACTGGTTCTATCTCGCCTTCATCGTGACCATCGCAGTCCTGCACATCACCAACAACCTGGCGGTGCCGATCGGCCCGTTCTCGTCCAAGAGCTATGACGTGTTCGCCGGCGTTCAGGACGCCCTGACCCAGTGGTGGTACGGGCACAACGCCGTGGGCTTCTTCCTCACGGCCGCCTTCCTCGCCATCATGTACTACTTCGTGCCCAAGCGGGCGGAGCGGCCAATCTACTCGTACCGCCTCTCCATCGTCCACTTCTGGGCCCTGATCTTCATCTACATCTGGGCGGGCCCGCACCACCTCCACTACACGGCGCTGCCGCAGTGGGCTCAGACGCTGGGCATGACCTTTTCGATCATGCTGTGGATGCCGTCCTGGGGCGGCATGATCAACGGCCTGATGACGCTGTCGGGCGCCTGGGACAAGCTTAGGACCGATCCGGTCCTGCGCATGCTCTTCGCCGCGATCGGCTTCTATGGCATGGCGACCTTCGAAGGGCCTGTCATGTCGATCCGCGAGGTCAACGCGCTCTCCCACTACACCGACTGGACCATCGGCCACGTGCACTCCGGCGCGCTGGGCTGGGTCGGCTTCATCAGCTTCGGCGCGATCTACTGCATGGTGCCATGGCTGTGGAAGAAGCAGCGCATGTATTCGAACGCCCTCATCGAGTGGCATTTCTGGATCGCGACCCTCGGCATCCTTCTGTACATCGCCGCCATGTGGGTCTCCGGCATTCAGGAAGGCCTGATGTGGCGCGAATACACGCCGCAGGGGTTCCTGGCTCACACCTTCGTCGAAACCGTCGCGGCCAAGCACGTGGAATACGTGGTCCGGATGGTCGGCGGTCTTCTCTACCTCTCTGGGGTGCTCATCATGATCTTCAACGTCTGGCGGACCATCCGCGGAGACGCGCCGGCGGCGGTTGAGCCTGACAAGCTCGCCTATCCCGCCAATGCCGTCGCAGCGGAATAGGGGAGGGACGACCATGAAACTCAGTCACGGAATCTTCGAGCGTCACTCGCTCATCCTGTTGATCGGCATCGTCATCGTCGTGTCGATCGGCGGCCTGGTGGAGATCGCGCCGCTTTTCTTCATCGAGAACACTATCGAGAAGGTGGAGGGGATGCGTCCCTACACCCCCCTCGAGCTCGCAGGTCGGGACATCTACATCCGGGAGGGCTGCTATCTCTGCCACTCCCAGATGATCCGGCCCCTCAAGGATGAGGTGGAGCGTTACGGCCACTACAGCCTCGCCGCCGAGAGCATGTACGACCACCCGTTCCAGTGGGGGTCCAAGCGTCTCGGACCGGATCTGGCCCGGGTCGGCGGCAAGTACTCCGACAGCTGGCACAAGGACCACCTGATCAATCCGCGCAGCGTGGTGCCGGAGTCGATCATGCCGCCCTACGCCTTCATGGCGGAGCGGCCCCTCGACGATCACAACATCGCCGCCAAGATGAAGGCGCTGCAGGTGGAGGGCGTGCCCTACACCGACGAGATGATCGCCAACGCGCGCGAAGATCTCGCGGCTCAGGCCGATCCGACCGCCGACGGGCGCAAGCTGAAGGCCCACTACGGCGACAAGGTGATCCGGCGCGACTTTGACGGCAATCCCGACAAGGTCACCGAGTACGACGCCCTCATCGCCTATCTGCAGATGCTGGGGACCCTGGTCGACTTCGGGAAATACCACCCTGAGCGCGGAGACAATAACCGATGACCGGACTCACCTACGAAACGGTCGCGCGGTTCTCGCAACAGGTCGGGACGCTCTACTTCGCCGCCATGTTTCTGGCGGCCCTGTTCTGGGTGTTGTCGCCGAAGAACCGCAAGGGCTTTGACGAGGCCGCGGGAATTCCGTTCCGCGAAATGGACGACGGGGATGCGCCGCACGACGCCGCATCCGGTCTGAAACCCGAATTAGGGGAGCGCTAGGATCATGGCTGATCGCGAAAAAGACGCCCACTCCGGCGTCGAGACCACGGGGCACGAGTGGGACGGGATCAAGGAACTCGACAATCCTTTGCCGCGCTGGTGGCTGATCCTGTTCTACATCTGCATCGCCGTCGCCGTAGTCTACTGGGTCCTGATGCCGGCCTGGCCGACCCTGAACGGGTACACCCACGGGATCCTCAACCAGTCCGACCGCGCCAATGTCGCCAAGGATATGAAGGACCTCGCCGTGAAACGCGGACACCAGGGCGTGATCCTGGAGAAGGCCAGCCTTGAACAGATCGAGCAGGATCCGAACCTGCAGGCCTACGCCATGGCGTCGGGGCAGGCGGTGTTCGGCGACAACTGCGCCCCCTGTCACGGGGCGGGCGGCGGCGGGGGCAAGGGCTACGCCAATCTGCGCGACGATGTATGGCTCTGGGGCGGCGGTCTCGCTGATATCCAGCGCACTCTCACCTACGGCATTCGCTCCGGCGATCCCGACGCGCGGGTGTCCATGATGCCGTCCTTTGGTCGTGACGCGCTGCTGAAGCCGCAACAGGTTGACGATTTGACCGAGTACGTCGTCGCCCTGTCGCATCGCAAGGCCAACCCGGCCTCTGTCGCGCGGGCCGCGCCGGTCTTTGCAGAGCAGTGCGCCGCCTGTCACGGCGCGGACGGCAAGGGGCAGCAGGCGGTCGGGGCGCCGAACCTCACCGACGCGGACTGGCTCTATGGCGGCGACCGCAAGTCGATCCACGACCAGATCTGGTTTGGCCGTGGTGGAGTGATGCCCGCCTGGCGTACGCGTCTCACCGAGGCGCAGATCAAGGCGGTCACGGTCTATGTGCACGTCAACTCCGGCGGTTCCGGCGTGACGGCCGCGCCGCCCACCGCTCCGGCGGCGGACAACACGTCCGTCAGCGACGCCGCAAAATGACCACCGTGATTGACAGAACCTCCGGGGGCCGTCCGCCCTCGGAGGATATCCATCCGCTCTATCAAAAGCGGAAAGCGATTTATCCCAAACTTG
>CAIUZX010000443.1 GCA_903903715.1 uncultured Caulobacterales bacterium | reverse complement strand
CGCTGCTCACGCCCGTTTCGCGCAGTCGCTCCGCAGTGATGACGCTGACGGAATAGCTGGTGTCGGCCCGGGTGCGGGTCAGCGAACCGACGCGCCCGGTCACAACCACGGTCTGGACGTCCGCGACGGACGAATCCACCGCCTCTTTGCGCACGATCGTGTAGGTCGCCTCGCCGGTCGCCCGCGCCTCGAGACCCGTGCCCGCGAGCAGAACGCGCAGGCCGGCCTTCACGTCGAGGTTCCCGCGGACCGCATGGGTCCGGCGGTCCTGCGCCACGTCGGACGAAGCCAGAATTTGCAGACCCGCCTGATGCGCGAACTCGGCGATGCCGGTGGCGGCCGCCTGTTCCGGAATGTCGAACGTCTGGGTTTGCGCCATGGCGGGCGCCGATGCGGCGACCACGGCGGCGCCCGAAAGCAGCGCCAAGGCAAGATGACGGTTGGAACGGATCACGTGATGAACTCCCGATCGTTGGCGCGATGGTCGCGCCCCCCGTTCGTTAGGACGACCGCGGGACTCCAATCCTTATGAAATTTTTAAGAATGCCGGCCGGGGCGCCAGCCGGATGAGCGAGGCCGGATGAGCGAGGTCGGGGCCTATCCGATCACGATGGTGTCGGCGGAAATGCTTACCGGCGCCCCCAGGGATTGGTGCACCGAACGCGCAAAGCCTTCAGGGTCGTCCACACGGAAAACACCGAAGAACCGCTTTGAGGTGAGGGTTTCGTCGGTCACGACGATCTTGCGCGAATTGTAGCGATTGAATTCGGCGACCGCGTCGGAGAGGGTCTCTCCGGCCAGGTCGATGCGCCCCGCGCGCCAGGCCAGTCGCCGCTCGAGTTCTTCGGGCGCCGCCAGTCTCGCCAGAACCGGCGCGTCCTCACGAATGAACCCCTTCTGACCAGCGGGCAACCGCATGTGCGGTGACGACGCCCCCTCAGCCCAGGCTTCCACCACGCCCTCGGTGACCAGCACCTCGACCCCCTCATCGCGTCGACGCACCGAGAAGGCGGTTCCGATCGCCTGCACGCGCGCGCGACCGATCTCGACGACGAAGGGTCTCTGAGGGTCCTTGAACACGTGAAACCACGCCTCGCCCTGGTCGAGGTGGAGGACCCGGTGACGATTGGTCATGGCGATATGGACGCGGCTCTGCGTGTTCAATTCCATGACCGAGCCGTCCGGCATGGACACGCGCCGGACTTCGCCCCGCAGGGTCGACATGGATTTGCCGCTCGCCATCACCAACGATGCGGCCCCCGCCGCCGTAATGGCGAGGCCAGCTGCGACGGCTGCGCGCCGGGTCAGTTGGGACGTGAAGACGTTCGGTCTGGCGCTTTCGCTCTGACTGGCCCGATCCAATTTCAGCCAGATGGCTTGGGCGCGGAGGAAGGCCCCTTCGCGTCTTGGATCGGCAGCTCTCCAGGCCGCAGCTTCAGCTTCCAGCTCCAAGTCCCCGGGAGCCCGATCAAGTCGCGCAATCCAAGCGAACGCAGCCTCTTCAATATCTTCGGCGGTTTCGGGACTGGTCATTTCCGCGCTTCGAAACTCCAGACGGCGTAGTTTCCGTCTCTCTTTTAAAGGCCTCGGAAATGATCCGCATGCCTTTCACCACATCATTTTCAACAATCGTCTCGGTGATTCCGAGTTTGAGCGCGATATCCTTCTGAGACAGGCCCTCGATTTTCCGTAGTTCGATCACTCTGCGACAGCGTTCAGGCAGCTTTCGCATCAGATCCAGTACAAATTCCAGTTCCAGTCGAGCCGACAGGATCCGTTCGGAGGAAGGCTCTTCAGATATGACGTACGACTCGTCAATTTCCGTAAGAGTTTCGAAGCGAACGACCCGCGCCTTGCGCATGCGGTCCGCGACAACGGCTCGCACGATCTGAAAGAAGTAGGCCTTGGGGTAGTTGATGTGTTCGACGGTTTCGAGGCCCGACAGGCGGCAATAGGCGTCCTGCAGGATGTCGTCTTCTTCATCCGGGGTCACACGTGAGCGTCGAAGCCAGCGTCGAACGGCTGGCTCATGGGGCAAGATGGCTCTTGCGACCCAGGCGACGCGACGGGCTCTTGGCTCATCCAACAGGATCCGCCTTTCATCAGAACGGTGTCCACAGGAGCGGCTAGCCAGTCCCGGATGAGTTTGCAATCGCCGGTATATGACAATTGCGCCGACACGCAATTGATCAACCCGTCCTTCCAGGAGCGCCGCGATCATTCCTAAAATTGTGTCTTTTCAGAGAGATGACCGCCAGCTGCAAACCTCCGGAACAGCCGTTCAGGTCGGCGTTCGCTCAGAGACGCGATCCAGGAACGCCTCCGCCTCGGCCGTGATGGCCGCCCTGTGCTCTTCGGACCAGCCCGCAAGGTTGCGGTAGGGCATGGCGAGACGCGGGTTGCCGGACAGGCGGTCCTGGTTCCGGATGAGGAAGGCCCAGTAGAGATAGTTGAAGGGGCAGGCCTTCGGGCCGCTCTTCTGCTTCACATCGTAGGCGCAAGCCCCGCAGAAGTCCGACATGCGGTCGATGTACGCTCCGGAGGCCGCGTAGGGCTTGGAGGCCATCTTCCCCCCGTCCGCAAAAACCGCCATGCCCAGCGTGTTCGGCATCTCCACCCACTCGAAGGCGTCGGCGTAGACGGCGAGGTACCAGCGCTCGATCTCCCGCGGCGCGACGCCCGCGAGCAACGCAAAGTTTCCCGTCACCATCAGCCGCTGGATGTGG
>CAIUZX010000442.1 GCA_903903715.1 uncultured Caulobacterales bacterium | reverse complement strand
TCCTCGACGCGATAGAGAATGTCTTCGTAGGTCATGACCGTTTCCTCGTGACGTGCTTTTCTTGTCCTGCGAACTTAAGGCCTCGAAACCGGAAAGGGAATTCGCATGAGCGAACGCCGCTTTGATCACGCCAGCTTTCGCACGGTGATCTGCGATGAGCCAAGGCCAGGCGTTGCGCGCATCACCCTCAATCGTCCCGCGCAGATGAACGCCTACACCTTCGAGATGACGCAGGAGCTGATGGCCGCCATCGCCGCCTATCGGGACGACGACCGCTTGAGGGCCCTGATCCTGACCGGCGCCGGGACGCGGGCCTTCTGCACCGGCGGCGATCTCTCCGGCGAGGGGTCGGAGCATGCGAGGAAGGTGGCGGGGGAGATCTTAGGCTCTGGCCGCGAGATGCGCGACGGCATGCAGGCCGTGGTGCGGGCGCTGGTGCGGCTGGACAAGCCCAGCCTGGCCGTCGTGCGGGGCTATGCGGTGGCGGGAGGACTTGCGCTGGCGCTCGCCTGCGACTTCCGGTTTGCGGGGAAGAGCGCGAGGCTCGGCGACACCAGCCACAAGGCGGGCCTTCTGCCCGACGAGGGCGGCGCCTGGCTGTTCCCTAGAGCCATGGGCCTCGACAAGGCCCTGAAGATGAGCCTGATGAGCGAGATCTATCCGGCTGACAAAGCGATGGCCCTTGGCCTCGTCACGGAGGTTTACGAGGACGACGCCCTCGACGCGGCGGCGCTGGCCTTCGCCGAAGCCCTGACGACCAAGGCGCCCTTGTCCGTCCGCCTGACCAAGATGATGATGGCCAGAGCCTCCGAAGCCACCCTTGAAGCGAGCTTCGAGGCGGCGCAGGTGGCGGTCATGATCACCAACCCGAGCGCCGACGCGCGTGAAGGCGTCGCCGCCTTCCGCGACAAGCGCCCGCCCGTCTTCACGGGGCGATAGGAGATGAAAGTCTTGGCCAAGCCCCTCCTGATCGCCTTCGCCCTGATCAGCTTTGCGACCGCCCGCGCCGCCGAGGCGCCGCCGCCGGAGCGCCCGGAGATCGCGGCTCTGGTGGGCGAATTTGGGCAAGGGGCGGACGCCGTCACCGTGCTGGAGGCGGGCGGCAAGCTGCACGTCCGCAAGGGCGCCGAGGATGTCGCCATCGACGAGAGCGCCTTTCAGGGCGGCGCGACCCTCAGCTTCAAGGGCCAGACCCTGCAGCGCACAGACATCGCCCGCGACCGGGTGGCGTGGATCCGGGCCAGGGTGAAGCGGGACTTAGGCGCCCTTCGCCGCGTCGCCGATGCGGCCCGCCCGCCGCAGGAGCCCATACCAAAAACACCTTCCGACCTCGTGGAGCTCGCAAGTCTCGACCCCACCCTTCGCTTCGACATCCGCTATGCGACGTCCAACAATTTCATGGGCTTGCCCCTCTATGAGCGCGCGGAAGCCTTTCTGCAGCGCCCGGCGGCGGAGGCGCTGGTGCGGGCCAACAAAAGGCTGGCGAACTTTGGTTTCGGAATCGTCGTGTTCGACGGCTATCGCCCGTGGCGGGTGACGAAGCTGTTCTGGGACGCGACGCCGGACGACGCCCACGTCTTCGTCGCCGACCCGTCCAAGGGCTCGCGGCACAACCGGGGCTGCGCGGCGGACATCGGCCTCTACGACCTCGCCTCAGGCCGGGAGCTGGTCATGATCAGCCGCTATGACGAGATGTCGCCGAGGGCCTACGCCGACTACCTAGGCGGGACGGCGCGGCAGCGCTGGTTGCGGGCCCGACTGCGCGAGGCGATGGAGGCGGAGGGCTTCACCGTCTATCCGGAGGAGTGGTGGCACTTTGATTTCAATGGCTGGCGGGATTTCGGCATCGGCGAGCCGTCCTTCACCACCCTTCTGGCGGGCCGGACGCCTACGCCCCTGCCAAAGGCCTTGCCGCCCCTCAGCGGCGACGGGCCCTGATGCGGATAAGTCACAGCCTGTTGCACGCGGAACGCTGAAACGCCCCGTCCGCTTGACCCCGATCAAGGTTCGCCTTATCGGGGAAGTCGTGTGAGCGACCCTGCTCGCTGAAGCCTGATGTGCGCAACCATGATCTCGATCACATCCCATCGAGGCCTGTCGGTTCGACCGAACCTATTCGGTTGCACCCCGCCCATCCCGGCTCGCGAGGCGACCGCCGCCTAAGACCTCCAAGGGTTTAGATCGGCGTCGACATACCTCCCGGGCGAAGCGCTCCGGAGGTTGGTCACCCACCCACTCTCACATTGCGCGCGCCCGGGGCTCACTCCAAAAGACCCCAAGGCTTCCCATGCTGCACGTCATTCCCGCTCCCCGCCCCGCCGCCACATGGCGCGACCGCGCCCGCCCGTGGCGCATCGAGCTGGCGGCCCTCGCCCGTCTCGCCGCGCCGCTGGTGCTGAGCCAGATCGCCCAGATGACGATCATGACCACCGATGTCGTCATGCTCGGCCGCCTGAGCACCCATGCGCTCGCCGCCGCCGCGCTGGGCAACACCGTCTATTACTTCTGCTGGCTGCTCGCGACGGGACCGGCGCAGGCGGTCGGGCCGATGATCGCCCAGTCCGTCGGCGCGCACGGGGCCGAGGCCATCCGCCTGCGTCCCGCCGTCCGCACCACTGTTCGGATGGGCCTGTGGATGGCGGCGATGAC
>CAIUZX010000441.1 GCA_903903715.1 uncultured Caulobacterales bacterium | reverse complement strand
TCGACCATGTGGATGATGAAGAATGCGACCAGAGACCAGGCGAAGATGAAGTGCAGCGTGCGTGCGGTCTGCCGCCCGCCGAACACCCAGGGCAGGATCGGGAAGGCGGCGTCCATGCCCGGGCTCATCGTCAGGCCGGTCAGCACCATGCCGGGGACGAGCACCAGGATCACCGCAAGATAGGCCAGTTTCTGCAGCACATTGTAGCGGATCGCCTCGGCGCCGGTCGGATGCTTCAGCTTGATGTGGTCGATGATCGATTGAGGAATCTGGCGCAGATCTTCCTTCGAGGGCCAAAGATCCTTCTGGATGTGGCGAACATAGGTGTTCCAGGCGAGGTAGAGGGCGCCGTTCAGCACCAGCAGCCAGGCGAAGAAGAAGTGCCAGTGGCGCGCCGTGCCGAGGTCACGGTAGCTCGGCAAGGTCAGCCAGGTCGGCCAGGTGCGGGACACCGGATGGCCCATGGCGTTATTGGACACGCCGAGCAGCCCGGTTGTCTCGATCTGCTGACCAAAGATTTCGGTTATGCCGATGAGGCGGCCGTCGCTTGTGTGTGAAGCGAAGATGTGCAGCGCAGGGTGACTGAAATCCGCGTACTGGCCGAGAAACAGCGCAGGTTCCGCCATGAAGATGTTCAGGCCGCTGAGGAGCAGCACGTAGAGCGAGATTGCATTCACCCAGTGCGTCGCACGGGTTAACCCAGAATGCCGATAGATCCGGTCAGGAACGGTGTCTGACGCCGACGCCGGCGCCCCAATCGCGTCATTCGTCGCGGTCATGCGCACCCTGTTCCGTTGCCAAGCGTATCTCTAGAGACTGGCTCAAATCGGCTGTCGCCGCAAGGTATACTCAGCATGTCCCACAGGCATCGAACGCTTTTTAGCTTCACAATACTGATCTGCTCGCCAGAGGATTCTCCTGTTGGGTGTTCGCTTCCGGGGAGCGCTTGACAATGCGTGTGCCAGTCGTGACAAGGAGCATAGGTTAATGGTTAACGTCACCGCGGTGGGGTGGGAGTATGGCGGGCGCCAGTACAGAAGACGGTTACGGCGGCGGACGCGGCCGTATAGCCCCGGTGGCGAGGACGTTTCTGATCGGCGTCGCGATTGTCGCGTTGGTCATCCTTCTCACCACCTTGTTCCTGCCCCCGTCCGGCGGGCGACCCGTGGCTTCCAACCCCGGGAGCGGCGGGTTCTGTCCCAGGCCTCCCCAGGCTTTTGTTGCGGTTCCGCAATTCAATCAGCAGGCCATCGAAGTACACGCTCTGCGCAGGCACGCCTTCCGCAATGTGTTCTTTGCCCAGCTCGAGCTGGCCCGTCGGTATGAGGGCGCCAGAGCGACGGACAAGAAGCTGGAAGATCCCGTCGAAGCCGCCACCTGGTACGCTGTGGCCCTGGCCAACGCTTCGGGCTTTGATCCCGTCGGCGGCAGCTCCACCACGCGCACGACGTCCAACGGTCGCGCTGCGGAACATTATGACGAATGCCGCGCCAATGAGCGCCGCGACGCCTATCGCCACCTCGACGTCCTGATGGCGCGGATGTCGACCGAGGAGCGCGACAAGGTGCGTCGCCGCGCGATCTACGTCCTCTCGACGATGGGCGCGGATGGCTTCCGGACGCTGGCGCGTCTGCATGACGCCGCTTATGGCCCCTATGGCGAGCCTTCGGACAATCGCGAAGCGCACTGGTCGATCAGCCGCGAGGGTGTCGCGACTGCGACCAACCTGTTCCAGCGAAATGATGTGGACGCCTATCTGTTCAACTATCTCGCTGCGCAGACCGGCGACGTGGCGGCCTTCGTCCTGCTGAAGGACTCCGTGAAGGAGTATGAGCGGGCGTCTCCCGAGCGCGGCGGTTTCGCGAACATGGTGGAATCGAAGGCGAATCGCTGGGTTCCGCCGTATGAGTTCTATCCGCCCGAGGCGCCGGATTCCGGCGTACCCCTGTCGGACGAGAGCGAGCCCAACTCCGATTCGGCCGAAGCTGCGCTCCTGCGACTGTGCCGGCTTCCGACGTCCGAACTGGTGGATGCGCTGGCCTACCTCCGTTTGATGGATCGATCCACGGCTCACGCGACGGAATCGCATTGCGTCGCCGGTCAGGGGATGTTCGCTCCGCCGCAGGCGATCGAAACCTTCCAGGCCATGCTGGGACAGGAAAAGACCGGCGCGCTTTCGCCTCTGCAGAAGGTGCGCCTCATTCAGTACGCAGCGTCCAGCGGATCGCCAAAGGCGCAACTGGCGCTGGCCGTGATGTATTCTGAAGGCGTGGGCGTCCCGGTGGACTACGCCCGCGCCTACCACTGGTACGAAACGGCGGACAAGCAGGGCTCGCCTGAAGCCAAGTACGCCATGTCGACGTTCTTCTCACTCGGCCTCGACGGTGTGACCGATCAGGATAAGGCCAAGGCGGTCGCCTATCAGATCGACGCTGCGCTTTCTGGGTTCGGACCGTCGACGGACCGCCTGCGCGAAATTCTTCAACGGATGGGCCGTGCTCGTCCGAAGGTGGAAAGGGACACTCAGTGATCCGGTTTGTCGAGTTGAGCCGACGGTCGGCGCCGGTCGCCGGTGTCGTATTGAGGGCCGCGGCTGTGGCGGGCCTGTTCGCGGCGGCCTTGGCCTCGGCGCAGCCGGCCTTGGCTCGGTCCGAGGATGCGAATCCCTCGTCCAAGGTGGACGCTCAGCTTCGCCCGCACTTCGACTATTTCAGCTACCGCAACAATCGCCCCGCGACGATCAGACGGCCCAAGTCCGGTCCGCTGGTGGATGTGGCTTATGTCGACTGCGGCAAGGGAGACTCGGTTAATCGCAAGTTGAGAACGGTGCGTGACGGCGGCCTTCTGTATATCCGGTCGACGGAAGCCTGCCACGAACCGATCATGGTCGACTTTCCGATTACGATCATTGGGGAGAGCTCGTCTCCCTTCGAAGGCGCGACCAGTCACGAGGCGACCATTTCCCCTCCGGCTGACGCGCCCTGCATCGATGTGGATCGTGGCGTCAAGGGCGTGGTGATCAAGAACCTGACGATCGACGGCTCTCTCGTCGGCCGCAAGTCCTGCCTGATCATGGGTGACCGGGCTGAAGTCACCCTGTCGAACGTGAAGATGAGCTATTCCGGTCAGGCGTCAGCAATCTTCGCCAAGCGCGGCAAGCTGTTGATCGACCACAGCGTGATCGAAGCCACCGGCTATGATCCGGCCGTGGTGGTGAACGGCGGGCGCGTGGGTATCCTGCATACGACGATCCGCACGGGCGCGATCGGCATGGAGCTGACCCCAGGCCCCGATGGCCAGATTGACCTTCTGTACGTGTCTGTCCTGTCGGCGACGTCGATGAGCGACCCGACGAACTTTGCTGATGTCGGTGTGATCGCCCGCGGCGCGGGTTCGCCGGGCGGTCGCATCCTGATCTCACACAGTGACATCTCCGGTTACCGGACAGGATTGAGGATCGAACGAGGCCTCAAGGCGGATGTCGGCTGCACTCGGGTTCGACATGCGCGGGAGGGGATCGTCTCTGACGGAGACGAACTGACCGTGACAAATTCGGCGATGGTGGCCGATATCGGGGTGCGCGTGCGCGCGGGCCACAACTGGATTGAACGCAGTTGGTTCGGCGGTTTCGTCGGTATGCCGTTCGAGTTCGATGTGGGCGCCGAGCTGGTCGAGTCGATGAACAAGAAGGAGCCCAAGAAGGGCTGCGTCGCCTATCCGAACTTGCATCCCTGGTGCGGCCCGCTTCCCGACATCATCATGCTGGAGGATCCGTCCCGCATCCCGCAGACCCCGGGTTGGAATTGCGCGGAGTTCACGATCCCGCCGGGCCTGAAGTCTGAACCCCCGCCGACTCATCGTAGCGGACTGCGCCTCGGTGTCGGCCTCGGCGGGGATGTCGAAGGCTATATGAGCCAGTCCCGCCAGTAGTCCGACATCGGAAGCCGATCACCTTTCTGACGGTCAGAGCCCATTGTTCACGCCACGTTCAGCCGGCTTGCGGCAGGGTGTGCTGGCTATGGTCGTACATTCCACCCGCCTTTCCGCCAATGTCCTCGCGCTTCTGATTGCGTGCGTGCTGGCGATGCCTGTCTCTCCGGCCGCCGCCGATCCCGAGGAAGGACGTCGCAGGCCCGAGCGGGAGGGGCGCTATGATCGCTCCGAGGATCGGGATCGTCGCGGCGGCAGTCTCGGCGCCGACTGGAGCGCCCGTCAGGACGATGCGCGTCGAGGGGTTCGGGAAGGGCGACTCGCCCCCCTCAGCCAGATCCTTTCAGAAATTCGCCGACGCACACCCGGACGTCAGCTTGACGCAGGTCTCGAAAGCGAGCGGGGCAGACCGGTCTATCGCGTGCGCTGGGCTGCGCTGGACGGGCGCAGGATCGACTATATTGTCGACGCCGAATCCGGTCGCATACTGTGGGAGGACGCCAGGTGAGGCGCTCTTCCGGCCAGTCTTCCAAACATGTCGTTCAGCTAGGAACCTCTCGATGCGCCTGCTTCTCATCGAAGACGAACCGGACATCGGCCGCCAGCTGAAATCGGCGCTGACCGACGCGGGCTATGTCGTCGATCTGGCCCGGGACGGCGAGGAAGGCCAGTTTCTCGGCGAAACCGAACCCTATGACGCCGTTGTGCTGGACCTTGGATTGCCCAAGGTGGACGGCGTGTCGGTGCTGGAGCGCTGGCGTCGCGCGGGCCTGGCCACACCCGTGCTGATCCTGACCGCCAGAGGAGCCTGGTCGGACAAGGTCGCCGGGTTCGACGCCGGCGCGGACGACTACCTGACCAAGCCGTTCCATACGGAGGAGTTGCTGGCGCGGCTTCGCGCCTTGCTGCGCCGCGCGGCGGGTCACGCCCAGCCGCAACTCAGTTGTGGAGATCTTCGGCTCGATCCCAAGGCCGCGCGGGCGTCCGTCAATGGCGAGCCCTTGCGGCTCACATCCCTCGAATACCGGCTCTTGCACTACATGATCATGCACAATGAGCGGGTCATCAGCCGGACCGAGCTGGTCGAACACCTTTATGATCAGGACTTTGATCGCGACTCCAACACGATCGAGGTCTTCATCGGGCGGTTGCGCAAGAAGGTCGGCGCGGACCGCATCGAAACGGTGCGCGGGCTGGGTTACCGGCTCCTGCCCGTCGACGCGGGCGCGTGACCGATACTGGCCCGCTGAATGCGATCCGGCGCTGGCGCGCAAGGCTGGCGGCGTCTCGCCAGTCGCTGGTCGAGCGTCTGGTCCTTGCTGCGGTCGGTTGGTGTCTGGCCTTGCTGATCATCGCAGGGGCCGCCCTGACCGGGGCCTTCAATCACGCCGCCGTCGCGCGGCTTGACCAGTCCCTGTCCGAAGACGCGGACGACCTCTACGCCGGCGCCGCGATTGGTCCGTCGGGGGAAGTCTTCGCGCCAGCCCTGACCGATGTCCGCGCCACCCGCGCCTATTCCGGAAAGTACTGGGAACTGGCGGAAATGGGCGCGGACGGCGCGCTGCACAGTCTCGCCCGCTCGCGCTCCATGTTCGACGCAGAAGACCTCCCGGCGCGGCCGGGAATTCTGAAGGCCCTGCGCAACAAGCCGGGCGGAAGGGTGAGCTATGATGGCGACGGTCCGGACCATCAATCCCTGCGCATCTTCGCCATGCAGCGGATCCTGAGCGGCCGGGCGACACCGGTCGTTTTCATGACGGCCGAAGATCGCGGACCGATTGATGAGGACGCGCGCACCTTCGCGATCACCGCGGCGGCCGCCTTGCTGGCGTTGGGGGCCGGGCTCATTCTGGCGGTGGTGTTACAGGTTCGGTTCGGGCTGGCGCCGCTGTTCGCCATGCGACGGGATCTGGCGGATGTCCGCGAAGGCCGGGCGGAAGGCCTGAAGGGCGCATATCCCACCGAGCTCGAACCCCTGGCCAACGAACTGAATGCCTTGCTGAAGCAGAACCGGGACGTGGTGGAGCGGCAACGCACTCACGTGGGCAATCTCGCCCACGCGCTGAAAACGCCGATCGCCGCCCTGTTGATGGAAGCCGATGCGCAGCCCGGTCCTTTCGCCGACCTCGTCCAGAGGCAGGTCGGGGCGATGCGGGGGCATGTCGACCATCACCTCCGTCGCGCCAGGGCCGCCGCGCGCACCTCAACGCTGGGTGAACGCACCAGCGTCGCGCCTTTGATCGAGGAGCTCTCCCGGCTCATGGAGAAGGTCTACCGCACCAAGGATCTCGATGTGGATGCGGGGGACGGGGCGCTCATCTTTGCGGGAGAGCGTCAGGATCTGCTCGAGATGGTGGGCAATCTGTTCGAAAACGCCTGCAAGTGGTCGCGATCGACGGTGAAGGTCAGTGTGGACCTGCTCCCGGATCGGATGTTCGCCGTGATCGTCGAAGACGATGGCCCGGGACTGCCGCCCGAAAAGCGCGCCGATGCCCTGCGTCGCGGCGAGCGGCTGGACGAAAGCGCGCCGGGTTCGGGGCTGGGGCTCGCCATCGTCGACGATCTTGCGCGAGCCTACAGCGGCTCCGTACAGCTCTCGGACAGTGCCCTCGGCGGATTGAAAGTCACTCTCGAACTTCCGCGAACGGACTTTTGACCGGGTCAGCGTCCGAGCTGTCCTGTCGTGGCTGGGTCTCAACGCATTCGCGAAAACTTAACCTCGTCAGGTGATGATATGGAATAAGGTCAGGCCTGTACGAGGGTCGGGGGTAGGGGACGTATGTCGGAACCGGCAGCAGCCAAACTGGCTCTCGTCCGCCAACTGATTGAGCGGGCGTCCGATTCTGTCGTCCGCAGCCTGGAACAGGCCCTGATGGGCGGTGGCGATTACAGCGATTCCAGCGCCGCGCTGTTCGAGATGATTTCAAGGGAGCGCAGACTCCGGCGGGCGCAAAGCGTCGTCTTCGCCCCGATCATGGGACCGTTCACGCGCCGTCAGCGCCTCCTGCCGACACTGCAGTATCCCGTGCAGACGCTGAAAGTGCTCTGGCGAGACCTTTACGACAATCACGCCCACATGCTGGACGAAGCCAGCAGCTACGCGAACGAAGCGCCGACCGAAGATATTCCCAGGATCTACGATCAGGTCTGCATCATGGCGTCCAAGGCGCTCTTGAATGATCAGGCGCCCAACGCGGCGGCTCTGGTCGAGAGCCTGCCGGGCGGGGTGGTGCAACTGGGTCAGCTTCTGCGACTTGCGCCTATTCTGCGCGGCGTGATCCCCCGGCTGGACGGCTGGCTGAGGAACCTGAACGGCGACAACATGGCGAGCATCCGACTCGCCTTCAAGGATGCGGCGGTCGTGTGCGACGATGGAGGCTATCTCCTCATGGAGACCCTGTCGGCCCAGATGGCGGAGCCCTGGCAGATCCTGCGCCTGATCTCGGCAGTCATGGACAAGCCGAGCGACCGATACCTCGCATCGTCGGAACTGGCGGTCTTCGGGGAGCGTATCATCGCCGACGCCAGCGCGCGGGTGGAAGCCATTCGCCGCTTCGATCCCGCCGGAGGGGTCGAGGCCGGGGTGGCTGCGGCGCAGTCGATCTCCGTGGCCGTGCAGCAGATCGCAGAATTCGAACAGTGGATCACGCTCGGAAGAGATGCGGGCTGGGGTCAGAAGATATTTGAAATGAAGCGGAACCTCGCCGCCAGCGTCGAAGCCAAGCTCAAGGACGTGGAGCCGGCAGTAGGGCAGGCCCTGCCGCTCGCCAGCAAACCCTTCGGCGCCAAGAGCATGCGCGCGCCCGCCAAGCTGACCGAAGATCCCAATCCCGTCGCGATCCGCAAGGCCGAAGGGCTGCTCGCGTTCACCGAAGGCGTCCGTTCCAGCGCCATCCTCGGCGGCTACGGATCGTTCCGCGCGAAGGTCGTCGAAGCGATCGATGAGCGCCTCGACCATTATGCGGAAGACCTGATCGATCGCCTCCTGACCGACACAGGCCGCAACGCGCCGCCGCAGGATCGTGTTCGCGCCTATCTGGACATCGCCGCGCGCTTCGTCGAACAGGCCTGCGATCCCAAGCAGGCGGAAATCATCCGTCGCCGCAGCGCGAGCGCCGCCGCCGCCTGAGCCTTCGCGTCGCACATTGATTTTCAGATGGTTTGAGCGGCGACCCTTCGCAAACGATCCTAAACCAGCTAAGGGCCAGCCATGATCGGGTTCTGGCTCATCGTCGCGCTGTTCGCCTCGCTTGCAGGCTTGGCCGTGTCCTGGCGCGCCGCGGTGGCGGACCGGTCGGCGCAGACGCCGCACGAGCCGCCGGCGTTCGCCGTCTATCGCCGCCAGATCACCGAACTTGACGACCTCGCTGAGCGCGGGCTGATCGGCGAAGACGAGATCGCCGCAACGCGGGCGGAAGCCTCGCGCCGGCTGTTGTCGGCAGCTGAGACGGCGCCGGACGCCGAACATGTCGGCTCGACGTCGACAAGGCGGTGGATCACCGCCGTCACCGCCGCCGCCGGTCTGATCTCAATTGGCCTTTATCTTGGTCTTGGGCGTCCCTCAGCGCCCGACCAGCCGTTTCAGGCGCGGCTCGCCAAGTGGAACGCGACGGTGAAGACCGACCCGTCCGCGCTTGGCCCCGACCAGATGGCCGCCGTGCTCAAGCCGCTCATCCGCAAGCACCCTAATGACCCCAAGGGGTATTTCATGCTTGGCCAGGCCCAGATGGCGGCGGGGCAGGCGGGGGAGGCTTCGCGGGCCTTCGCCCAGGCCGCCCGCCTCGCCCCCAAGGCGCCCGAGCTTCAGATCGCCGTTGGAGAGGCGCTGATCAGCCTGAACGGCGGCAAGATCGCGCCCGAAGCGCTCGCCGCCTTCCGTCAGGCGTTGATCCTGGATCCCGCCAACGGCGCCGCGCGGTACTACGTGGCGCGCGCGAAGATTGCCGACGGCGATGTCCAGGGCGGGCTCGCCGACTGGAGAACGCTGCTCGACAGCTTGCCCGCCGGCGATCCGCACCGCGAGGGCGTGTCCGCCCAGATCGCCGAGGTCGAGCGGAC
This sequence comes from uncultured Caulobacterales bacterium, assembly GCA_903903715.1. Classification (GTDB taxonomy): domain Bacteria; phylum Pseudomonadota; class Alphaproteobacteria; order Caulobacterales; family Caulobacteraceae; genus CAIMFV01. The sequence goes on along the minus strand of CAIUZX010000441.1, from coordinate 3,525 downwards.
GGGCGGACTGACGACACCTGAAACGGCCACTGCTGCGTCGACGTCGGCGCAATCCCAGGGCCAGTTCATCCAGCAGATGGTGGATCGTCTCGCCGCGCGACTGGCGGTCAATCCCGATGATCCGGAAGGCTGGGGACGGTTGGTGCGCGCGTATGGCGTCCTCAAGGATGAGAAGGCGCAGGGCGAGGCGCTGACGCGGGCGCGAAAGCTGTTCGCCAACCGTCCGGACGCCCTCGCCGCTATCGAGGCGCAGGCGCGGGCGGCCCCCAAATAGCGCTCAGAGGAGAGGCCCGATGCCACGCCGCTATCAGACTGTTGATGTGTTCCACGACACGCGGTTTTCGGGAAATCCCCTCGCGGTCGTGTTTGACGCCGACGACCTGACGACGGAAGAGATGCAGCGCATCACGCGCTGGCTCAACCTGTCGGAAACGACGTTCCTTTTGCCGCCTTCGACGCCGGACGCCGACTACCGGGTCAGGATCTTCACCATTGATCGGGAAATGCCGTTCGCCGGGCATCCGACACTGGGGACCTGCCACGCCTGGCTGTCCGCCGGCGGGCGTCCGAAACGGGACGGTCTGGTGGTCCAGGAATGCGCCGCTGGCCTGATCGACATCCGCCATCAGCCGGGCCAGCCGCTGGCCTTCGCCGCGCCGCCGCTGATCCGCTCCGGCCCCCTCGACGGGGAGACGATGAGCGAGATCGCCCACGTCCTGCAGATCGCGTCCGAGACCATCGTCGAGGCCGAATGGGCTGACAACGGACCGGGCTGGATCCTCGTGCGGCTCGCGGACGCCAGTGCGGTAAAGGCGCTGCAGCCGCTGCGCAGCACGCCCGGTCGCCTTGATCTCGGTGTTGTCGGCCTCTATCCGGCGGGTGGGCCGCTCGCATACGAGGTGCGGGCCTTCTTCACCGCCGAGGCGGGCGCGCTGCGGGAGGATCCAGTGACCGGCAGTCTCAACGCCGCGGTTGCGCAGGCCCTGATCGCAAAGGGCGTCGTCAAGGCGCCCTATGTGGCCGCGCAAGGTGAGCGCCTCGGCCGAACCGGCCGCATCTTCATTGATCAGGACGCGGCGGGCCGGATCTGGGTCGGCGGTCGGACGGAGACGCTCGTGCTGGGTACGATGCCCGACGCCAGGTCAGTCTAACTGACGCAGCCTGCGGCAAAAATTGACGCCGCGCCTTCTACCTGCCCCGTCGGCGCACTATAAAGGTGAGTATGAACCTCGTTCCGAAATCGCCCAAGGCGCGTCGCCGGTTGATGGCTGTGGCTGTCGCCGCGCCGGTGCTTGGACTGGGCGTGGCCCTGGCGCTTTACGCCATGGGCGATGCGGCGGTCTTCTTCTACACGCCCTCCCAGGCTCAGGCCAAGCATGTGCCCAAGGGGCGGACGATGCGCATCGGCGGACTGGTCGCTGCAGGATCGGTGGTGAAATCGCCGGACGGTCGAGTTCGCTTCGTCGTGACCGACAAGATCGCCACGGACCTCGTGGAGTTTCAGGGCGACCTGCCCGACCTCTTCCGTGAGGGGCAAGGCGTGGTCACGCAAGGCGCGTTTCGCGGCGACGGCGTTTTCGTCGCCAAGGAAGTGCTGGCCAAGCACGATGAGCGCTACATGCCCAAGGAAGTCGCCGACGCCCTCAAGAAGTCCGGGCAGTGGCGGGGCGCCCCCGATGGCGGTCAGACTCAATGATTGTTGAGCTGGGCGCGTTTGCGCTGATCCTGGCCTTCGCCCTGTCCGCCGCTCAGGCGGGCCTGTCTTTCGCCGGTCGGCGCTGGCGCAACGCCGCGCTCCGCGGCGCCGGAGAGGGCGCGGCGCTGGTCGCCTTCGTCGCGATCGCCTTTGCCTTCGCGAGCCTCATGACCGCCTTCGTCACGTCTGACTTCTCCGTGCTGAACGTCGCCAACAATTCGCACTCGGAAAAGCCGCTCCTTTACAAGGTCGCCGCGGTCTGGGGCAGCCACGAAGGCTCGATGCTGCTCTGGGATTTGGCGCTGACGGGCTTTGGCGCGGCGATCGTGCTGGCGGGCGGCGGACTGCCGACAAACCTCCGCTCCGTGACCGTGGGCGTTCAAGGACTGCTCGGCCTTCTGTTCATCGGCTACACGGCGTTTGCGTCCAATCCGTTCATCCGGATCCCGAATCCGCCTGTGGAGGGCGCCAGTCTCAATCCCATCCTGCAGGACCCGTTCCTCGCGATCCATCCGCCCTTCCTCTATTCGGGCTATGTGGGATTTTCGGTGGTGTTCAGCCTCTGCGTCGCCGTCCTGATCGAGGGGCGCGTCGACGCGGCATTCGCCCGCTGGGTCCGGCCCTGGGCGCTGGCGGCGTGGAGCCTTCTGACCATCGGCATCACCCTTGGCTCCTTCTGGGCCTATTACGAGCTCGGCTGGGGCGGCTGGTGGTTCTGGGACCCCGTTGAGAACGCTAGCTTCATGCCCTGGCTCGCGGGCGCCGCCCTGCTGCATTCGGCCATCGTGACGGAAAAGCGCGGCGCCCTGACGGGCTGGACCGTGTTTCTCGGGCTCGCCGCGTTCTCGTTCTCGATGCTCGGCGCGTTTCTGGTGCGCTCGGGGATCCTCACTTCGGTCCACGCTTTCGCGGTTGATCCAAAGCGCGGGTCGATCCTGCTCGGCATCCTCGCCCTTGCGGCGGGAGGCGGGCTGGGCCTCTTCGCGTGGCGCGCGCCCGACCTGAAGCCCGGCGGCCTGTTTGCGCCGGTGAGCCGCGAAGGCGCGCTCGTCCTCAATAACCTGTTCCTCGCGACCGCTGCGCTGATGGTGATGGTCGGGACACTCTATCCGCTGATCTATCAGGCGACGGTCGGTCAGCCGCTCAGTGTCGGCGCGCCGTTCTACAATCTGGCGTTCGGCCTGTTGATGGCCGCGATCCTGGTGATCATGCCCGCCGCCACCCTGCTGAGCTGGAAGCGGGCGGATGCGAAGGGCGCGGTTCAGCGCCTTTGGGCGGCGGCGATGGCCGTGGTCGGCGCTGTTGCACTTGCTCTGCTACTTCAGAATCCGAAGTCGGGTTTCGCCATTCTTGGCGTCGGTCTTGGCGTGTGGCTGATCGCCGGCGCGCTGAGCGAGTTGGCGCACCGCGTCCGGCTCGGCGCCACGACGGTTTCCGACAGCCTCATGCGCCTGACGCATCTGCCGCGCAGCGCGCTGGGCATGACCCTCGCCCATATTGGCGTCGGGGTGTTCGTTCTCGGCGCCTGCGTCGAGCTGAACGGTCGGGTGGAGGTCGCCAAGGTCGTGTCGCCCGGTGAGACCGTCGATATCGGCGCCTATCACCTCACCCTGTCTGGTGTCTCCACCGTCGAGGGGCCGAACTTCACAGCCGAAAGGGCGAAGGTGGATGTGCGCGGCCCATCGGGACCCGGCGTCCTGTTCCCGGAGCGTCGCTTCTATCCGGCCAATCGCCAGACCGTCAGCCAGGTGGCCATCGACGTCCACGGCGCCAGCGATCTCTACGTCGTCTTCGGCGAGCGGCGAGACGGGCCGAAGCCGACTTGGCTG
>CAIUZX010000440.1 GCA_903903715.1 uncultured Caulobacterales bacterium | reverse complement strand
GTTCGCCTTGATCCCTGGCGCCTCAGCCTCTGCGCCGCGGCGGGTCGGGGAGAGGTCCTCGTCCGCCCACGCCCCCGCCTTGCGATCCTTTCCACAGGCGATGAGCTGGTGGAGGCGGGCGCGACGCCGAAGCCCGACCAGATCTTCGATTCCGGCTCCCCCGCCCTCACCGCCCTGACCACGGTCTGGGGCGCGGACCCGGTGCGGCTAAAACCCGCCGGAGACGACGTCGCCGCGATCGCCGCCGCGGTGGAAAAGGCCGAGGTCGAGCTGATCGTGATGGTCGGCGGCGCCTCCGTCGGCGACCACGACCTCGCCAAGCCTGCGCTCGCCCGTCTGGGTCTGGAGCTGGTGGTGGAGAGCGTCGCGGTTCGTCCCGGCAAGCCGACCTGGTTCGGCGCCCTGCCCGACGGGCGGCTGGTGCTGGGCCTGCCCGGCAATCCGGCCTCGGCGCTGGTGTGTGCGGAGCTTTTCCTCCGGCCCCTGATCGACGCCCTCAGCGGCGCGGCGCCCGGACCGAAGCTCGTGGCGGCGCAGCTCGTATCCCCCCTCCCAGCCAACGGTCCGCGAGAGCACTGGATGCGCGCAACCCTCGCCCACAGCGCAGAGGGCGTGCTGACGGCCCAGCCGCTCAAGGACCAGGATTCCTCGCTGGTCACGGTCTTCGCCGCCGCGGATGCGCTGCTGATGCGCCCCGCGAACGCGCCAGCGGCAGCGACTGGCGAGGTCGCCACCGTCCTGCCCTTGCTGCGCAGGTAGCGGTGTGAGGGTCCTTGTCACCGGATCGTCCGGCTGGCTGGGACGGACCCTCTGCCCGCTTCTGCGCCGCGCAGGACACGAGACCGTCGGCCTGGATCCCGCCCCCGGCGCGGAGACCACCGTCCGCGCCTCCGTCGCCGACCAGGACGCGGTGGCCCGCGTCTTCGCCGACCGCGCCATCGACGGCGTCATCCACGCGGGCGCGCTGCACAAACCCGATATCATCCGCTATCCGGCCAGGGCCTTCATCGACGTGAATGTCACCGGGACGCTGAACCTGCTGGACGCCGCCCGCGCCGCAGGCGTCGAGCGGTTCGTCTTCATCTCCACCACCTCCCTGATGATCAGTCAGGAGATCCGGGACGAGGCGGGGGACGAAGCTGTATTTCTCGACGAAACCACAGGGCCGCTGGCGCCCCGCAACATCTACGGCGTCACCAAGCTGGCGGCGGAGGGCCTGTGCCGCCTCTACGCCACGTCCGGAGGACCCAATGTCGCTGTCCTGCGCACCGGGCGCTTCTTTCCGGAGGACGACGACACCCACAAGGTCCCGTCCGGGCCCAATCTGAAGGCCAATGAGTTCCTGAACCGGCGACTGACCGTGGAGGATACGGCGCAGGCCTGTCTCAAGGCGCTGGAAGCGGCGCCGAGGCTCACCTTCGATCTCTTCGTCATCTCCGCGCCGACGCCGTTCACGAAGGATGACGCGCAGCCTTTGATGCAGGACGCCCGCGCAGTGATCCTGGCGCGCTTTCCAGACGCAGGCGTGCTGTATGCTGAAAGGGGCTGGGAGCTGCCGCGCCGCATCGGCCGCGTCTATGACGCCAGCCGCGCGGAACGGGTGATGGGCTTTCGCGCCCGGACGGACTTTGCGGCGATCCTGGAGGCGCTAAGGCGCGGCGAACCGCCGCCCTTCGACCATGATGAGACCCACGTCTCGCCCCTCGCCCCTTAGGAGTCCCGCAGCTTGCGGGTCAGGGTTTCGATATCCTGGGCGATGCCGGGGTCCTGAGCCTTCAGCTCCTCGATCCGCCGCACGGCGTG
>CAIUZX010000439.1 GCA_903903715.1 uncultured Caulobacterales bacterium | reverse complement strand
GGGGCCGCAAAAGCGGTGGTGGTTGGGGGCGGGATCGAACCGCCGACCTGTGGGTTATGAATCCACCGCTCTAACCATCTGAGCTACCCAACCGCGCGAGGGGGGCGGGGCGCAAAATGATGACCAGAGCATTGTATTTTATAACTTATTTTCTCATTGCACTTGGGCTTCACGATTGGCTCGCATTGGCGTGCACGGAGCCCGGCTCTTGCGCCTTTTTGGTGCGTCTGTGCCCCATTTGCCCCCCAGATTTTAGGCCGCGCGCCCTTCGTCAGTCGAGGTTAATATGACGTCGCCGCGCCTCACGGATAAGATGATCCTCGCCATCCAACCCGCCGAGGGTCGCCGCGTCGACGTGATCGACCCAACCGTTGTCGGGTTGCTCCTTCGTGTCTCGGACCGCGGAAGTCGGACGTGGTATTTCCGGTACAGACTACCCGACGGGCGACAGCCACGCCTAAAACTTGGAACCTATCCGTCCACTGACATCACTAGCGCGAGAGACCGAGCACGGGCGGCGCGCCGAACACTAGAGGACGGGCTTGACCCCGCAGAAATCGCTCGAAAGGCTGCAGCAGAGGCCCGCGCCCTCAAAATCCGGACATTTGACGACCTAACGCAGGCCTACTTCCAAGCTTGCGAAGACGGGACGTGGATACCCAAGGGTAAGCGCAAGAAAGACAAGACGATCGCATCAGAGCGCGCGCTTTACGGCCGGCATATTCAGCGGGAACTCGGGCGGCGCCCGATAGGCGAGATCCAACGTCCACAGATCAAATCCCTAACGCGCCGTATGCTGAGTATCGGCATCACCACCCAAACGAACCACGCCCACGCCTTCATTCGACAGGTGTTCTCTTACGCCGTCGAGGAGGAGCTTGTCGTTATCAATCCGGTCTTGGGGGTGTCCTCCCCCGCGCCCAAGAGGGCGCGCGAGCGCACACTGTCGGATACTGAGCTGCGCGCCGTGTGGATCGCCTTCAGTGCGCCGAATATAGTCAAGGACACGGACGGACACCCCCTCCGCATCAGCCGTGGCGTGGGCATCGCGGTCCGCCTGACAGCCCTTCTGTTGCAACGGCGGGCTGAGATTGCAACCATGCGCGTACGAGACCTCGACCTCGAACAGGGCGTGTGGCTGATACCCTCGGACAACGCGAAGAACGGACGGACGCACGCCGTTCCCCTGCCCCCAATCGCGCGACAGCTCATTACCGAGGCGCTCACTCTCCCGTTGAGGCCGGCGTCGCCATTTGTCTTCCCCTCCCCCCGTAATGAAGGACAGGCGTCAATCCACCCCGACGCCCTTACGAGAGCAATGGGGCACACAATGAAGGCGCTCAGACTGCCGCTCGCCGGACCACACGACTTACGGCGCACGGGAGCCACGATCATGGCCAGCGAGCGGCTCAGGATCACGCCCTTTGTCGTCTCGCAGGTGCTGAACCATATTACCGACGCGGGCGGAGGATCGGCCACGACCCGCAGACACTACAATCTGCATACGTACGCCGTTGAGAAGCGGGCCGCCCTAGCAGCTTGGGAAGGGGCCCTCTCGGAAATCGTGGGTGTACTGCCGGGCTCACCGTCGCGTCATGATGCGGGCGAGAAAATCTTGTGGGGCGGCGACTGAGTGCTCTTATGTTCGAAAAATGCTGCAAAGTATCCGAGAGATGTGCTATAGGTGTTGAGTTGACGTGAACGGGCCTCCGGATGGCCACACCTGTTGAGATACAGGCGCTTCGCTTCAGTCACTGTGGCTACCCCCTCGGCGGTGGGTGAGACATCCCTGACAACCAATGCCAAACGGCATTAGTGAGGATGTTTCGCGTGAATTCTGAACCCCGTTCAAACCCCGACCATACTGTTGCTCCAACTAAAACCGTACACAGTCAGCATGCTCTGCCGGCGCTCCTTGAGCGGTCGCAACTGATCAGTGTGCGTCAGGTAGCTCTGCTACTTAACATGTCCACCGCCCACGTGCGTCGCTTGGCGAGATCGGGAAAGCTCCCGCCCCCTCGGAGCTTCGGAGGACGGAAGCTCAGTTGGCTTGCCACAGAGATTGAGGCGTTCATTGCGGCGTCGCCTGCCGCATCACAATCATCAAAGTAAATAGGGCCGCCCACTGCGGACGGCCCTAATACAATAAAACAGACGATGCATCTGTTTTATATAGTATTTTGACTGATCCGACAATGGCGACCCCTTGTGCAAAAAGGGTCACACCATGTCTCACATTGAATTTTGTTCGCCCAGCCAAATCACGCCACATAATAACGGCGGGATAGACCAGATCCCGCTTCCGCCAGAACTTCGCTCGGCGGCGAAACAGGCGTTCAAGCATGCGGCCGCTCGGGGCTTCACTCGCAACGACTTGAGCCTTGCGCTGGCGGTGCGAGGCGTCAACACTCAAGACTATTCTGATATTCGGAACGAGTTACCTGTGCGATGTGCGGTCCACGAAGCCTATAAGTTCATTGCCGAGCACGGCCTTCCTGACGCACCACCGCCCCACTTACCCTTTGTAGATAAGCGGAACGCGGACGTGCGCCCTGTCACGGTCTTCGCGGGCCTGCCAGCCGCACTCGTCTCTAGGGCGACAGCGCGGTCGTGGGTCTGGTGGGCGTGGATTTGGAAAGCGAAAGAAGGGCGGTGGGATAAGCCGCCTAGGCTTCCGGGAAGCGACGGTTTCGCCAAGACTTCCGATGAAGCCACTTGGCGTTCCTACGCTGAAGCGGAAGCGACGGCGAAATCTCGCGGCGGTGGTGTCGGCCTTAATCTTGGCCGCGACAAATATCTCATTGTATTGGACCTCGACAATGTCATTGACGATAGCGGCGCAGTTCAGGATTGGGCCCTTGACTTGATCGCGGAGTGCGGGAGTTACACTGAGTTTTCACCATCTGGTCGAGGCTTCAAGATATTCGGCACGGCGAGCGGGCTTCCCTCTCTCACCAAAAAGATACCTATGCCTGTTGGTGAGCTCGAGATTTTCCACCATTGCAATCGATACGTGACCGTGACGGGCCTCTCCATCGCTCCGGACGCGGAGCTTGGGGACCTCACTGAAGTCGCCGATCGACTGTTGGCTAAGCCAATCGCGCCAACGCAGCCTTCTTCTATGGTCAATACTGCCCCGTCACAGGTCCTCGCTGAGGAGGATGACGGGCCACGTCGAGAAGACGTAGAGCGCGCGCTGCAGGACTATTGGAACCCGGACGATTACCACGATTGGATCCTCGCCGCGCTCGCGCTCCACGACTCGCCGTGGGGCAAGGAGGTGTGGCTGACGTGGGCCCGACGGTCTACCAAGTTCGATCTGGCTGAAAACGAGATAAAGTGGCAGCAGACCGAGCCCTCAAGTTCGATCTCGCCAAAAACGATCCTCTACCGCGTTCCGAAGAATATTCTCAGCCAATGGGGCAAGGAGCACGCGGCAAAAGACGTGCTCAAGCTCGGCCTGCTCCAATGGCGCACCTCGCCATGCGACGCCCCCGCTCAACAGAGGGCTGTTGCTCGGCCTTTCACGGACTTGCTGACCGCAGCGCAGGCGCTGACCGCAGACAACCTCGAAGCTGTGGGCGACATTATCGCGCAGGCATCGTGCTTGCCACCGGTGCAGCGCGATGCGGTGGTCAAGGCCATCCACGAGGCCACCGCGATCCCGATGGCCACCCTTCGGGATCAGTTGAAGCTGGCGAGCAAGCGCGAGGAGATGGACCATCTACAGCTCGCCCGCGCGGTCATCGCGCAGGTTGGACTAGAGAACATCCTCCTCGTCGATGAAGCCCTATGGGTTTGGGACAGCTCGGGTGTATGGGTGCAAGATGGCGACCGCCCGCTCAAGCTAGCGATCCAGACCCTTGCTGCCGCCAACAGTTTGCCGGTGACGGCCAGCTTTGTGAACGGCACCCTCGACGTCCTGAAGTCCGAGGTCCACGCGCGCAACCACGAATTCAACGGGGGTGACCCGGAGACGGTCAACTGCGTCAACGGTCAGGTCGTGTTGCACGGTGGACAATGGGTGCTGAGGCCGCACTGCCGAGAAGACTACCGGACCACACAGCTGCCCGTCGCCTTCGACCCCGATGCTGAGGCACCAAGGTTCTCGGCCTTCCTCGAGGAGGTCTTCCGCGAAGATCCAGACAAGGAAGAAAAGATCCGGGCCGTGCTTGAGCTTATCGGCTACACCCTCATGAGCCACACCCGCCACGAGAAGTTCGTGATCCTGATCGGAGCGGGAGCCAACGGCAAGAGCGTCCTCCTTAAGGTGATCGCGGGCCTTTGCGGCCATCAGAATGTCGCCGCAGTTCAGCCCGCGCAGTTCAACAACACGTTTCAGCGTGCCCACCTAGACCACAAGCTCGCCAACATTGTCACCGAACTCAAGCAGGGCGAAGTGATTGCTGACGCGGAACTGAAGGGCATCACGTCCGGCGAGCCGACCACTGTCGAACACAAGTTTCGCAACCCGTTCGTTATGCAGCCGTACTGCACCTGTTGGTTCGGCACCAACCACATGCCCCACACCCGCGACTTTAGCGAGGCCCTCTTCCGGCGCGCGCTGATCATCACGTTCAACCGGGTGTTCACTGCCGACGAGCAGGACCCCCGCCTG
>CAIUZX010000438.1 GCA_903903715.1 uncultured Caulobacterales bacterium | reverse complement strand
TCCGCGGCACGCCGCTGTCGGCGCCGGGCGCCTATCAGACCGGCCTCCAGTTGCAGAAGACCTTGCTCAGCGCCACCGGCCAGCCGGTCGACCCGGCGTCGGTGAAGCAGGGCCAGCGCCTGATCATCAAGCTGTCCGGGCGGCCGCAGGCGATGCGCGCCATGACCGCGGTGATCGACGATGCGCTTCCCGCCGGCTTCGAGATCGAGCAGGTGCTCACCCCCTCGGATGCGCAGGGGGTGATCGGCGACATGTCCAAGACGCCGGTCGGACCGTTCGGCTTCCTGGGCCGCCTGTCCCAACCCTCCGTGCAGGAGAAGCGTGACGACCGCTACATCGCCGCCGTCGCGCTGGCGGACGGTCGACCGTTCGTGCTGGCCTATGTCGTGCGCGCCACCACGCCGGGCGACTACTTCCTGCCGGGCGCCTGGGTGAGCGATATGTACCGGCCCGCCGTGGCGGCCCGCACGTCTCATGGCCGGTTGAAGATCGCCGCGGCCCCATGATGCAGCGCCTGCGGTCCGTCCTGGGACCGGTTGCGGAGCGGCTAAGGCGCCTGAAGGGCGTTCGCCCGCCTCGCTGGGCGCTGGGCCTCGCCGCGGTGGGCGCCGGGCTTGTGGGTTGCCTTATGATGGCTGGGCCGCTGCTCGATCAGGATGTGGCCTCGCCCGTGGTGCTCGACCATCGCGGCGCCTGGCTGCGGGCCCTGCCGACGCCGCAGGGGCGCTGGCGCCTGCGTGCTGACCTCGACCGTACGGACCCGCAGTTCATCAAGCGCCTCATCGCGCTGGAGGATGGGCGGTTCTGGTTTCATCCCGGTGTGGATCCAGTGGCCGCCGTGCGGGCGGCGGTGAGCGATGTGACCGCAGGGCGCATCCGCTCCGGCGGCTCGACCCTGTCCATGCAGCTCGCCCGGCGGCTCGACCCGCATGCCAGGACCTTTCGCGCGAAGGTCCTCGAAGCTGCGCGGGCTCTGGGGCTGGAGCTTCGCCTCGGCAAGTCGGGCGTCCTCGCCCATTATCTGACCTTCGCCCCCTATGGCGGCAATCTGGAGGGCGTGCGCGCGGCCTCCCTCGCCTATTTCGGTCATGAGCCGACGCACCTCACCGACGCCGAGCAGGCGCTGCTGATCGCCCTCCCGCAATCGCCCGAAGCGCGCCGCCCCGACCGCCATCCCGATCACGCCAAGGCCGCGCGGCGGCATGTGCTGCAGCGGCTCCTCGCCCGGGGCCTGATCACCGCCGACGCCCTGCGGGACGCAGACCGCGCGCCCTTGCCGCACCGCCGCGCCTTTCCCGTCCGCGCCTGGGCTGCGACAGGGGACATCGCCAGAGCCGCCGCGCACGACCGCAAGGCGACGGTCAACGCCACCCTCGACCTCGCCTTGCAGACCCGCCTGGAACAGCTCGCCGGACAGACGGCGGCGGGGCAGGGCGCCTATTCGTCGGCGGGGATCCTGGTCATCGAGACGAAGAGCCGGGCGGTGCGGGCGGCGGTGTCGTCCGCGGGCCGGATGGGCGCGGCGAGCTGGGTCGACGTCACCCGCGCGCTGAGGTCGCCGGGCTCGTCGCTCAAACCCTTCATCTACGCCTTCGCCTTCGAGCAGGGGGTGGCGGCGCCGGAGACCAAGCTGTCGGACACCCGCCTCGCCTATGAGGGCTATGAGCCGGAGAATTTCGACCGCTCCTTCCACGGCGACGTCACCGCGCGGGAGGCGCTGGCCAATTCGCTGAACGTGCCGGCGGTCAGCCTGATGGCGCGGGTCGGACCCGCAGCTTTCGAACGGCGTCTGGAGGGCGCGGGCGTCACCGTGGTGCGCCCCAAGACAGGCCTAG
>CAIUZX010000437.1 GCA_903903715.1 uncultured Caulobacterales bacterium | reverse complement strand
GCCATTATCGGCTAAGAAGGCCGCGCCGCCTAAGCCGAGCAAAAGAGATCCGTTTGGACGCCATGCCTGCGCCCGCCGCTCCGAAGAGGGGCTCCGTCGACCGCCTCGTCGCCCTGTCCAGGGACGACATGGCGCGGGTCGACGCGCTTGTGCGCGACCGCATGCAGAGCCCGGTGTCGCTGATCCCGGCGCTGGCGGAGCATCTCATTTCAGCGGGCGGCAAGCGCCTGCGGCCCCTGTTGACCGTCGCCGCCTCAAGGCTTTGCGGCGATGGCGGCTCCGGCGCGCTCAAGCTGGCGGCGGCGGTGGAGTTCATTCACACAGCAACCCTGCTGCACGATGACGTCGTCGACGCGTCGAGCCTTCGGCGCGGCAAGGTCGCGGCGCACTTGATCTGGGGCGGCGCCTCCAGCGTGCTGGTCGGCGATTTCCTGTTCGCCCGCGCCTTCGAGCTGATGGTCGAGACCGATTCGCTCCGCGCCCTGCAGATCCTCGCCACCGCCAGCCGCGTGATCGCGGAGGGCGAGGTGCTGCAGCTGACCCGCGCGCATGACCTGTCCCTCGATCAAGCGACCTATCTCGAGATCATCTCGGCCAAGACGGCGGAACTGTTTGCGGCTGCCTCGGAAGCGGGCGCGGTCGCCGCTGGCGCGCCGCCGGAGCAGGTGGCGGCCCTGCGCGCCTACGGCCTCAATCTTGGCCTCGCTTTCCAGCTGGTGGACGACGCTCTCGACTATGGCGGGCAGGCGAGCGCACTGGGCAAGAACACCGGCGACGACTTCCGCGAGGGCAAGGCGACCCTGCCGCTGCTGCTCGCCGTCGCACGGACCGCCAAGACCGAACGGGCCTTCTGGGAGCGGGTGATCGACGCGAAGGACCAGACCGAGGCCGACTTTCGCCGGGCGCGGGAGTTGATCATCGGCGCAGGCGCCCTCGACGCCACCTTGTCCCTGGCGCAGAGCTATGTCGACGACGCCAAGCGCGAACTGGGGCGGTTTCCGGCGGACCCCTGGCGTCTGGCGCTGGAAGAGCTCGCGGACTTCTCGGTCAGCCGGACGTCCTGACGCTCCGGTCAATCCGGCGCCATCCCCAGACCGACGCCGCCAGTCCTAAGGCGAACAGCAGGGATCTCGACCAGACCGGGGCCGCCTCGACGGCGAAGGCCAGCCCCGTAGAGAGGGCGGTGAGGCCCCATACGCGCAAGGACAGCGCCCCGTGCGTCGCGCCTTTTGTCAGCAGCCAGCGCTGAAACAGATGCTCCCGGTGCGCGTCGAGAAGGCGGGCGCCGCGTCGGGCTCTCGCGAGTAGAGTCAAAAACACGTCGGTCAAAAGGGGGAGGAGGGCGGCCGGGCCGAACCACACGCTCACCGCGCCTTCGCCAGACGGGCCAGAGGCGACGAGAACGAGCGTGGCGAAGAGGGTGCTGGAGAACAGGGAACCTGCGTCGCCCTGAAAGATGCGCCCGCCCGGCAGGTTCCACGGCAGGAAACCCAGCCCCGCTGCGGCGCCGATCAGGGCGAGACCGCCAGCCGCCACGGCGCCGTGATGAAGGCCCGCAACGCCGAGTCCGGCGAGGGCGATGATCATCGCGCCCGGCGCAAGGCCGTTGGCGCCGTCCATGAAGTTGACGGCATTGCTGACGACGATGATCCAGAGGGCAGAGCCCAGCACGCCGACGACGGGCCACAGCAACAGCCCCCCCAGCGGCGTCGACAGGCGCTCCACTCGCGCGCAGGCGATGCAGAAGATGAGGGCCAGTGCGCCTTGCGTCAGGAGCTTGAACCGCGCTGGCAGATCCAGCACGTCGTCCGCCGCGCCGAGAAGTGCCATCAGGACGGACAGGATCACCGCCCCTGCGATGGCGGGACCGCCGACGAACCTAGTCAGAACGGCAAGAACGAGCGCGCCGACGCCGAAGCCTAATAGGATTGCGACGCCTCCGCCTGAAGGGGTCGTGCGGTGGTGCAGGCCGCGGGACTTCGGCGCGTCAGCGGGACCGGCGTCAATCGCCGCGCGCGTCGCCGCCGCCGCGACGGCCAGCGCCGCGAGCCCCGCCAACAGCAGAGGCGTCATCAATCAGGTCAGGCTGGCGCAGAAGCGCTGGATGCGCCCGCAGGCGTCCTCCAGCACGTCGGTGCCCGTCGCGTAGGAGATGCGGAAGAACGGCGACAGGCCGAACGCCTCGCCATGCACGACCGCGACGCCTTCGGCTTCCAGCAGCTCGGCGGCGAAGTCCTCGTCCGTCGCGATGACCTTGCCCGCCGGGGTCTTCTTGCCGATCAGCCCTTCGCAGGACGGGTAGACATAGAAGGCGCCTTCCGGCGTCGGGCACTTCAGCCCCTTGGCCTGATTCAGCATGGAGACGACGAGGTCGCGCCGGGCCTGGAACACCTTGGCCCGCTCGTGGATGAAGGTCTGGGGACCGTTCAGGGCCTCCACCGCCGCCCATTGCGAGATGGAGGTGGGGTTGGACGTCGTCTGGCTCTCCATCTTGCCCATCAGCTTGATCAGGGCTTCGGGGCCGGCGGCGTAACCGATCCGCCAGCCGGTCATGGCGTAGGCCTTGGAGACCCCGTTCATGGTCAAGGTGCGGTCGTAAAGCGCCGGCTCCACCTCAGCGATCGTCGTGAACTTGAAGTCGTCATAGATCAGGTGCTCGTACATGTCGTCCGTCAGCACCCAGACCTGCGGATGGCGCATCAGCACGGCCGCAATCGTTCCGAGCTCGGCGGCGGTGTAGGCCGCGCCGGACGGGTTGGACGGGCTGTTGAGGATGATCCAGCGGGTCTTTGGCGTGATCGCCTTCTCAAGATCAGCGGCTTGCAGCTTGAAATTATTGGCCGCGGTGGTGGCCACGAACACCGGCTCGCCCCCCGCCAGCAACACCATGTCCGGATAACTGACCCAGTAGGGCGTCGGCACGATCACTTCGTCGCCCGGGTTCAGAGTCGCGCACAAGGCGTTGTAGATAACGGGCTTTCCGCCCGGAGCGACATGCACCTGCGAGGGCTTGTAGGTCAGGCCGTTCTCCCGCTGGAACTTGGCGCAGATCGCCTCCTTCAGTTGCGGGATGCCGTCGACGTCGGTGTACTTGGTCTTGCCTTCGCGGATCGCCTTGATGGCGGCTTCCTTGATATTGTCCGGCGTATCGAAGTCCGGCTCGCCTGCGCCGAGGGAGATGATATTGCGGCCCTGGCGGGCGAGTTCGCGCGCCTTCTGGGTCACGGCGATGGTCGGCGACGGCTTCACGCGCTTCAGCGCGGCGGATTCGATGGTCATGGGATCATCCTGACGACTTGGGCCCGAAAAACGTCCTTTCCGGAAGCTCGCGAAGCTAAGGTTTACAAGGCGGGGTGTCTACCTCGGGGACGTGGAAATTGCAGGGGCGCCGGGGTTTTGAGCGCCATCGTTCAGAGCCGGGGCATTCACAACGGCGGCGTTCGGATGCGCCGCGAGGTCGTCACTGGTGTGGCGGCTGATGACCGCAGCTTCCCGGGACTGGTCGGCTTCCAGACGACGGGCGGCCGTCTCGCAGCGCGCCGGCAGCTCCCACATGATCCAGGACCACATGCGGGTCTGCGGATCCGCACGGCTTGCTTCGTCCCAGATGCGTCCGCCAGCCTCCCGCGCCAGATCCGCGCGCGTTTTTTCCGCGCCGCCATT
>CAIUZX010000436.1 GCA_903903715.1 uncultured Caulobacterales bacterium | reverse complement strand
CAGCGGCTTTCAACGCAGACAGCGCTGAGGCCACAGCGGCGGCGTCACGCCCCTTGCGCCAACTTTCGAGGCGAGCAATGGCGTCGGACTCGACGGCGTGGTCAACCGTCTGGATCGCACCTTCACCCGCCGTGAGGGGTGAGACCTCGGTGGACTGGTAACGGTTCACGCCCACGACAACCTGCTCGCCGCTTTCGATGGCCTGCAGACGGCCGCTGTTCGACTGGACGAGGCGGCTCTTCATATATCCCGACTCCACCGCCGCAACCGCCCCGCCCATGGCGTCAATGGCGGCCAGTTCCGAGCGAGCGGCCGCCTTCAGCGCCTCCACCTTCGCGGCCACCACCGGTGAGCCGTCAAACAAGTCCTCATATTCCAGAAGGTCCGTCTCCAGGGCCAGGATCTGCTGCATGCGCAACGACCACTGCTGGTCCCACGGACGGGGCAGACCAAGAGCCTCGTTCCAGGCCGGAAGCTGCACAGCGCGGGCGCGAGCAGACTTCGACAAGGTCACGGCCAGCATCTCGATCAGGATGCGGTAGACGTTGTTTTCGGGCTGCTGCTCGGTCAGGCCGAGCGAATTGACCTGCACCCCATAGCGGAACCTGCGCTGCACGGGATCAGACACGCCATAGCGATCTCTGAGGATTTCATCCCAAAGCTCTGTAAATGCGCGCATCTTGCACATTTCAGTCACAAACCGGACGCCAGCGTTGACGAAGAAACTGATGCGCGAGGCAATCTTTCCGAAGGCCGCAGCGTGCTGCGGGGCGCCGGCCTGCACCTGATCGAGCACGGCGACGGCGGTGGCCAGCGCGTAGGCCAGCTCCTGCTCTGGCGTCGCCCCGGCCTCCTGCAAATGGTAGGAGCAGACGTTCATCGCGTTGAACTTCGGGGTCGCGTCACAGCACCAGATGATCATGTCGCTGATCATCTTCAGGCTGGGCTTCGGCGGATAGATGTAGGTGCCTCGGGACAGGTACTCCTTGATCAGGTCGTTCTGAGTGGTGCCCTGCAGCGCCTTCAGGTCGGCGCCCTGCTCCTCCGCCAGCGCCACATAGAGCGCCAGCATCCAGGGCGCTGTGGCGTTGATGGTCATGGAGGTGTTCATCCGCTCCAGCGGGATCTGATCGAACAGCGCTCGCATGTCGCCCAGATGACTGACCGGCACGCCCACCTTGCCCACCTCGCCCCTCGCGAGCGGATGGTCAGGGTCATAGCCGGTCTGAGTCGGCAGGTCGAAGGCGATGGACAGGCCCGTCTGGCCCTTTTCCAGGTTCGAACGATAGAGGCGGTTCGACGTCGCCGCCGTCGAATGTCCGGCATAGGTGCGGAAGATCCACGGCGCGTCCCGCCCCGAGGCTGATGGATTGGACTTGGTCATGGAACGCTCCCTCCCGCGGATCGACCCGTTGATGAGGGTCGTGCTCCGGCGCAGATCATGCCTCGGCATTATGCTGCAACGCAAAAACACGCTTGCCAAGCGCCCGACCATATTTCACGTTCAGTCGTGAAAATCGACGGCTGGGCGACATGTTATTTCCCAACCTCAACGTCACAGAAGTTGGTTAGGGCGGGTTTTACCTTATCGTCACCCATCCTCGGCTACTCTGCGATGCAGCACGGTCACCCGTCCACCAACGCCTTTGGGGATCAAGACATGTCCAAAACCGCAGAGCAGACGTCCGAACTGAAATCGCTCTACGAGATCGGTGAGGTTCCACCCGCTTTTCACGTCCCCGAAAAGATGTACGCGTGGGCGATCCGCAAGGAGCGGCACGGTCGGCCCAACACCGCAATGCAGGTGGAGGTGGTCGACACGCCGCCGATCGGCGACGACGAAGTGCTGGTGCTGGTCATGGCCGCCGGCGTCAATTTCAACGGTGTATGGGCGGCGCTGGGCGAACCCATGAGCGTGCTCGACGTGCACAAGCAGCCCTATCACGTAGCCGGCTCCGACGCCGCGGGCGTGGTGTGGGCTGTCGGCTCCAAGGTAAAGCGCTGGAAGCCCGGTGACGAAGTGGTGGTGCACTGCAATCAGGACGACGGGGACGACGAGGAGTGCAACGGCGGCGACCCGATGTTCTCCCAGTCCCAGCGAATCTGGGGCTACGAGACCCCGGACGGCGCCTTCGCTCAGTTCTGCCGGGTGCAGTCGCGCCAATTGATGCCGCGCCCGCGTCACCTGACGTGGGAAGAAAGCGGCTGCTATGTGCTCACCCTCGCGACCGCCTACCGCATGCTGTTCGGGCATGAGCCGCACGTTCTGCGGCCCGGCGACAATGTGCTGGTCTGGGGTGCGTCCGGCGGTCTGGGCGTATTCGCAACCCAGCTCTGCGCCGTCTCGGGCGCCAACGCCATCGGCGTAGTGTCGGACGAGTCCAAGGCCGAATTCGTCCTGTCGATGGGCGCGAAGGCGGTACTGAACCGCAAGGACTTCAACTGCTGGGGCCAGCTCCCCACCGTCAACGGCCCCGAATTCTCCGACTACATGAAGGAGACCCGCAAGTTCGGTAAGGCGCTCTGGGCCCATACCGGCGGCAAGGATGTCGACATGGTGTTCGAGCACCCTGGAGAACAGACCTTCCCCGTCTCAGTCTTCGTATTGAAGCGAGGCGGTATGGTGGTGATCTGCGCCGGCACGACGGGCTTCAACCTAACCATGGATGCGCGCTTCTTGTGGATGCGGCAAAAGCGCGTCCAGGGCAGCCACTTTGCGCACCTGAAGCAAGCCTCGGCGGCCAATCAGCTGGTGATCGAGCGCCGCATCGACCCTTGCCTGTCCGAAGTGTTCACCTGGGACCAGATCCCAGAAGCGCACGAGAAGATGCTGGATAACCGCCACCTGCCCGGCAATATGGGCGTGCTCGTCACAGCGCAGCGCCCGGGACTTCGCACCGTCAACGAAGTCATGGAACTGTCGGGAAGTCTCTAGAACTTGAGCTCATTGAAGACCGGCGCGTCAGCGGCGAAGACCTTGATCGCCTCGGTCATCGTCGTCTGACAGGCGTGCAGGTTGTCGGCGTTGCAGACCACCGCAAACGCGAGATCTCTCCCCGGTGCAATGAGGGCGTGAGCGCGCCACAGGCCGTCGCCGCCCTCATGCGTCAGAGTCGGCCCCTTGGCCCACTCCTCCGTCGCGCGGGTAAACCGCCAGCCGAGGCCGAAGCCGTCCGCCTTCGGATCCCAGGACCGCGCGAGGTGGCTGAGGGAAGCCGGCTTTAGCCACCCGCCGCCGTCGCTGAGGAAGAGCTGCAGGAAACGGCCGTACTCACTCAGCGACAGGTGCGCGCCCGTCGCAGGGTTCATGATCGCAGGATCGCCATCGCCTGACGTGGCCGCGACGGGCGATAGCCGTCCGTCCGCCTCGATCCGGTGGCCAAGCGGCTGCGCGCCCAGGGGCGCCCCGAACCCCGCACTATAGGCGCCCCACCAGTCGAACGCCTCGGCCTTGGCCAGATCCTCGAAGGCCTGCCCAGACAACGTTTCCAGGATCGCCGCGGCGACGATGTAGTTCGCGCGCGCCGGACGGAACTCTCCGACCGGGCGCTCGGGAGTGAGGTCAAGGACGAAGCTCAGGAACTCCGCCCGCTGGACGGTCAAGGGCCGCGTGTCCGAGCGCCGCTGGGCGAGCCAGGTCTCGGTGATCAGGGTGGTGTCATCAAGGCCTGAGCGATGAGCGAGGATGGTCTCGAGCGTCGCATCGCGCCACACCTCGGGGAGCCGAAGATTCGGCGCGATGGTCGACAGTTTGGCCCGCCAGTTCGCCTTTCCCGCCTCAACCAGCCGGGCGTAGAGCGCGGCGGTCAAGCTCATCGTGTTATCGGCGATCTGCCAGGCGTCGGTCTGAGTGACCGGATCGGGGGCGGCCAGGCTGCGCCGCCCGATCACCTCGAGGTGCTTCACCCGCGTCGAGGTCATGACGATCAGGCCGAGCGCGGGGGGACGCTCGTGCTCAAAGATCGTTTTCAGGTTCAGCTTGGGCAGGGCCCAGGCATGAGAGGGCGCGACGAGCGCGAGGGCCGGCGCGGCGGCGAGAAGTCGGCGACGAGGGATCATCATGGAAAAAGCCTTGCCCGAGCCTTCGGGCGAGAACAAGGCGGGACTATTCGGCGAGCAACTGGTCGATGGCGCCCTGCGCCGCAGCGCCGGTCCAATCCGCATCACCGTTGACCTGTCCCCTCACTCGTCCCTGACGGTCGATGAAGAAGCTCGCAGGCACCCCCACCACCGGCGGAGAGAAGGCCGGCGGCAGCACATAGTCCGGGTCGCGATAGAGCTTCAGCGGCGCATTCTGACCGATAAAAGCGCGGGCCTTGTCCTTGGCGGTCTCGCTGTCGATGCTCAACGGAATAATCACGAGATCCTTGCCGGCGTATTTCGCCTGAAGGGCCGCCAGGGCCGGCATCTCGGCCTTGCAGGGCGCGCACCAAGTGGCCCAGAGGTTCACCAGCACGACCTTGCCCTTAAACGCCGTCAGAGTGACCGACTTGTCGCCCGTGTCCTTGAACGCGACGGTCGGCGCGGCTGAGGCCTTGTCCTTGGGCGTCAGTGCGGGGATGGCGTGCATCAAACCGGGCGCGGCTTCCGACACGCTCGCGGGGCCGGTGTTCACCGCCTGACCCGCAGGCCCATGCGCGGCGCGCGTTGCGGGTTTGAAGACTTGGGCTCCAATGATGTACAGGATGCCCGACAGGGCGAGCCCGCCCGCAATCCACGGCCACAGTCCGAACCGGTCCGTCTTTTCGCCCGAATTCAAAGGTTCCATACCGCTCATGTCCGACCCGTCCGCAAAGCCCGCAGCCCCCACCAAAGGTCAGGATATATGGGGCGGACGCTTCGAACGCGAGCCCGCAGAGCTGATGCAGGCGATCAATGT
>CAIUZX010000435.1 GCA_903903715.1 uncultured Caulobacterales bacterium | reverse complement strand
GTCGCTCGTCTGGAAACGGATGCAGCGCCCCAGCGCCGTGGTCAAAAGAACGTCCTGATCCTCGGTGCATAGGGCCACGCCGATGATGCGGGCGTCCGCATCCTCTGTGAACTTCATGGCGATCTTGCCAGCGCGGTTGACCTGGGCGAAGTCGGACAGCTTGTTGCGGCGCACGTCGCCCTGGCTCGTCGCGAACATCACGTCCAGCGCATCCCACTGCGCCTCATCCTCGGGCAGCGGCAGGACCGTGGTGATGGTCTCACCGTCTTCCAGCGGCAGGAGATTGACGAAGGCCTTGCCGCGGGCGTTGGCCTGGGCCAGCGGCAGGCGCCACACCTTCAGCTTGTAGACCTTGCCGATGGACGAGAAGAACAGCACCGGCGCGTGGGTCGAGGCGGCGAACACGCGGACAACCGCATCCTCGTCCTTCATCGACATGCCCGAGCGGCCCTTGCCGCCGCGATGCTGGGTCCGATAGGCCGAGAGCGCCGTGCGCTTCACATAGCCGCCGTGGCTGACGGTGACGACCATCTCTTCACGGGGGATCAGGTCCTCGTCCTCAACGTCCGCGTCACCTTCGACAAAGATGGTGCGGCGCGGACGGGCGAAGGCGGCGCGAACGTCAACCAGCTCCTCGCGGATGATGGCGACAATCTTTTCGCGGCTGGACAGGATGTCGAGATAGCCGCGGATGGCCTCCGACAGCTGGCGGGCTTCTTCGAAGATCTCGTCCCGCCCAAGGCCGGTCAGGCGCGACAGGGTCAGCGCCAGGATCGCCCGCGCCTGCTCGTCCGACAGCCGCACGGAGTTATCGGGCAAGAGCAGCGTGCGCGGGTCCTGGATCAGCGCGATCAGCGGCGTCATGTCGCCCGCGGGCCAGTTCTTAGACTGCAACCGCTCCCGCGCCTCGGCCGGGTCCTTGGACGAGCGGATGATCGCGATCACTTCATCGATGTTGACGACAGCAATGGCGAGACCGACCAGCACGTGACCGCGGTTGCGGGCCTTGTTCAGCTCGAACTTCGTCCGGCGGACGACCACCTCTTCGCGGAAGGCGAGGAAGGCGTCGAGAAGGCCGCGAAGGCCCATCTGCTCGGGCCGCCCCTGATTGAGGGCGAGCATGTTCACGCCGAAGGACGACTGCAGCGGCGTGTAGCGATAGAGCTGGTTCAGGATGACGTCGGCGGTGGCGTCGCGCTTGAGGTCGATGACCACGCGCATGCCGTCCCGGTCGCTCTCGTCCCGCAGGTCGGCGATGCCCTCGATCCGCTTTTCGCGGACGAGTTCGGCGATCCGCTCGACCATCGAGGCCTTGTTCACCTGATACGGGATCTCGGTAATGATGATGGACTCGCGGTCCTTGGCTCTCGTCTCGATGGCGGTCTTGCCGCGCACCACGACCGAACCACGCCCGGTCATCAACGCGAGGCGCGCGCCCGTCCGGCCGATGATCTCGCCGCCCGTCGGAAAGTCCGGCCCCGGCACAATCTCGAGCAGTTGCTCCAGAGGCAGGTCCGGCGTGTCGATCAGAGCAAGGCACGCGTCCACCACTTCGCCCAGATTATGCGGCGGAATGTTGGTGGCCATGCCGACGGCGATGCCGCCTGCGCCATTGACCAGGAGGTTCGGAATGCGCGCCGGCAGAACAGCAGGCTCCAACTCCGAGCCGTCATAGTTCGGCTTAAAGGCGACCGTGTCCTTGTCGAGATCGGCGAGCAGCGCTTCGGCCGCACGGGTCATCCGGCTTTCGGTGTAACGCATGGCCGCCGGAGGATCGCCGTCGACCGAGCCGAAGTTGCCCTGCCCGTCGATCAGCGGCACGCCCATGGAGAAGTCCTGGGCCATCCGGACCAAGGCGTCATAGACGGCCACGTCGCCGTGCGGGTGATACTTACCGATCACGTCACCGACGACCCGGGCGGACTTGCGGTACTGTCCGCCGGCGGAGAAGCCGTTCTCGTGCATCGAGAACAGGATGCGGCGGTGCACGGGCTTGAGCCCGTCGCGGGCGTCCGGCAACGCGCGGGCCACGATCACGCTCATCGCGTAATCGAGGTAGCTGCGCTTCAGCTCAGCCTCGATGGCGATGGGAGCGACGCCTTGCTGGCCCTCGGGGGGCGGCGCGTCGGAGGACTTCGGAGGAAGGTCGTTATCGCTCAAGGGGGTTTTGCTGCAGACTAAAAGAGGAAGCGTTGGCGCGCTGGACAAAGGGGGGCGGAACCGGCGTCGGAATCGACGCATCCACCCTCATTCGAGTGTTAGCATCTGCCTGCGGCGGACGCAAAACCTCACATGCAAACGCCGCCGCAAGGCCCCGGGAACTGATCGGGCCTCAGCTGAGTTCCGATCAGAACGGGATCTCGTCGTCGAGGTCGGCGGAGAAGCTTTCCTTCGGCCCGGACGCCGCCGCGCGAGGAGCGCCGCCGCCGAAGTCGCTGGACCGGCCATAACCGCCGCCGCCCGCGTCTTCAGACTCGCCGCCCTGATTGCGGCCGCCGAGCATGGTCAGTTCGCCGCGGAACTTCTGCAGGACCACTTCGGTCGAGAACTTCTCCACGCCCTGCGCATCCGTGTATTTGCGGGTTTGCAAAGAGCCCTCGATATAGACGGTCGAGCCCTTGCGCAGATAGCTCTCAGCCACCTTCACGAGGTTGTCGTTGAAGATCACGACCTGATGCCACTCGGTCTTCTCCTTGCGCTCCCCCGTCGCCTTGTCGCGCCAGGTTTCGCTGGTGGCGATGCGCAGGTTGGCGACGCGGTCGCCGGAGTTCAGGGTTCGGACTTCCGGATCACGTCCGAGATTTCCAACCAAAATGACCTTGTTGACACTGCCGGCCATGACTTCCGCCCCATTTCGACGACTCACATTTCCCGGGACCCTAGCCCCTGACGGGCGCACCGCCACGCGGAAAAGCTTAACTGTTCTATTTTTGTTCCAAAACGCCCACAGGAGTCAAGCACTTCTGCGGCGATCACGCGGAGGACAAGGCCTAGCGGACGGGTACGGCGCTCGGAATGGCGAGCTGCCCGTCAGGCAGACGCTTCAGCGCCGGATAGCGATTGCCGTCATAGCGCTGGGAGACATAGACGCCTTCCCGCTGCAGCCAGATGTACTGCCCCTGATAGGCCCCGGCGATCTCCGTGTGCGTTCCGCCGATCCGCAGGAAGTTAAGGCGCATCACCTCGAGCTTCATGGCGCAGGTCTCGAGATTGGGAACGTGGTCGGCAAGACGATTGAACGTAGGCTTTCCGTCCTTGCCAGGCACCATGTGCCAGCACACGCCGACCTCGTCCGGCGCAGACTGTTCGCAACCGGCCAGGCCGACCAGCGCCGTTAGGCTTGCAAGGGTGAGCACGGCGCGGCGCAAGGACATGACGGGTCGCCTAAAGGCTGGGGATCTGGCAGTCCGCGTCCTGCTCGACGAGCTGGCGGAAGCTGCGGTTATCGTCGGAAATCTCGACCCGGCCGGGGATCAGGCGCAGCGATTGGGCGCCCCAGCGGCCGTAGAAGGCTTCGCCCGAATGGGCGCACTGTCCCTGGAACAGGACGCGCACGCAAGCGCCGAGGCTGAGCGGCGCGCCATAGCCCTTCCAGCCTTCGGCCCCGTAGCGCAGGCACTCCGCCGTCTGGCTGGCCAGAGCAGCGGCGGACCGCATGGGCGGCGGGGTCAGGGCGGCGCCGGGGGGCGGCGCATCCAGCCCGACGTCCAGCGCCTGGCTGGCCGTGCCGTTCTTCTGGGCGCATTCGTTCAGCGTGGTCATGCCCACGAGCTGGCCGTTCACGAAGCAGCGCACGGCCTGGGTCTTGGCGTTCTGCTTGGGATCGGGCTTGCCGACCTCAAGCTGCAGCGCGGGCTTGTCGGCGAGCGCCGGATCGCTCGCAGCGCCCTGCGCCTTCGCGCCATGACGCCCGCCCACAAACGCCAGAATCAGCGCCAGAACCGCCACAACGGCCCCGGCGCCCACTCCAATAACGACACGACGATCTGAAAAGGGAGACATGATTAACCGGTAACCTTCGACTGAGCCGCTTGCAAGTCAGCATTCGCCGAGATGATCAGGCCTTGGCGTGGGAGGACGCGATCAAGCCCGACTCCGCAAGATCCTTCAGCACCCGTTCGCGCCGCGCGGCCCACTCCTCGGCCAGGATCGCCAGCAGGATCACATCGCGATAGACGCCATCCTTCAGGCTGTGCCGGCGCAAATAGCCCTCCCGACGAAAGCCCGCCGCCGTCTGCGCGCGCAGAGCCAGATCGTTGTCAGCGTGGATTTCAGACCAGACCTTCTGCAGGTTCAGTTGGTGGAACGCCCGCTCGAGCCCCAGGGCCTGAGCGGCGCGACCGGCGCCGCGCCCCCTCGCCTGCGCCTCGCCGATGTACCAGGCCCATCTGGCCCGTCGCTTTGGGTTGGCGACGCCGATCAGATTGAGGAACCCCGCCGGCGTTCCGTTCTGCAGAATGACCCAACCGGTTCGGTCCGGGTCATTGATGAAGGCGTCGAACCAGGCCTTGTGCGCCTCGAAGGCGACGGGCGGGTGGTCGAACAACCAGCGGTCCACCTCCGGCTCCTGTCTCCAGCGGAACAAAAGGTCGACGTCGTCGGCAGCAAGGTCTCGCAGTTCGATCATAAACAGTTTCCGCCGACCTGGCGCCCCTCAGCTAAAGGCCGTCCCTGATAGTGTGAACCCATAAAGTGATTTTGTAACGATCCCAACACGCCTCCCTTCCCGCCCGCCGGCTCCGTCGACCTGACCCGTCAATCTTCGTTAACCATATCGCCCGAGTGTGAACTCGCAGGACGACTCACGTCCCGAGGAAGGGTTTTTCCCGATGTCCGCCGCCGCCCCCTTTGATTTCGAAAAGGTTTTCATTGGCAGAGACTTCTCGTCACCGCCAATTGACTTAGATGACAAGACCATCCTGATCACCGGCGGCACCGGATCCTTCGGCAAGGCCTTCGTCGCCAAGGTCAGCGCCCAATTCCGGCCGCGCAAGCTGATCATCTTCAGCCGGGACGAGCTGAAGCAGTACGAGATGGCGCAG
>CAIUZX010000434.1 GCA_903903715.1 uncultured Caulobacterales bacterium | reverse complement strand
CTTGATGATGAAGGCCTTGCGCACGCCCTTCAGCGCCCGGATCTCGTCGAGATTGGCGCTGACCACCTTGCCGCCATAGACGGGGCATTTCTCGAACACGGCGTAGCGCATGCCCGGCAGGACCGTGTCGATGCCGAAGATCGGCTCGCCGCGGACGATTTTCGCGCTGTCGATCCCGCCATGCGGCTTGCCGATCAGACGAAAGTCCTTGGGCGACTTGAGCGGGACCGTGGCAAGGTCGGGGGCGGGGAGAGCGCTGGCGGCCGTGGCGAGGACGCCGTAGCCGATGGTCCGCCCGCTGGCCGCATGAACGACGACGCCGGGCTTGGTGGAGCAGGTGGCCGGTTCAACCCCCCAGCGCGCGGCGGCGGCGCGGATCAGGAGCTGGCGTCCCGCCGCGCCGACTTTGCGCATCTGGTCGTAATTCATGTCGACGGAACGGCTGCCGCCCGCGAACTGCGAGCCGAACTTCGCCGAGTCCGTCGCCGCCTGCTCGATCCGTACCTTCGCCCAGTCGGCGTCCAGCTCCTCGGCGATGATCAGGGGCAAGGTGGTCTTGATCCCCTGGCCGATCTCCGGGTTCTTAGACTGGAGGGTGATGATCCCGTCCGGCGCGATACGGACATAGGCGGAGAGCTCGCTCATCGCCGCAGGCGCCGTGGCGGCCTGGGCCGTGAGGCCCGCGCCGATCAGGAGGCCCCCGCCCGCAGCGGCGCTGACGGTCAGGAACAGGCGGCGGGAGGGATCCGCCGGGGCGTCGGTCGTGGTGTTCGTGTCGAGGAGGGTCATGATCTTCAGGCCTTCCGCGTGGCGGCGACGTGGTGGATTGCGGCGCGGATGCGGTTGTAGGTGGCGCAGCGGCAGATGTTTCCCGCCATAGCCGCGTCGATATCGGCGTCCGTGGGCTTCGGCGTCGTGGCCAGCAGCGCGGTGGCGGCGAGGATCTGCCCGCCCTGGCAATAGCCGCACTGCATGACGTCGAGCTCCAGCCACGCCGCCTGCACCGCCCGGCCCAGCGCCGTCGCGCCAATGCCTTCAATGGTGGTGATCTTAGCGGTCCCGATCTCCGACACCGGCAGGCGGCAGCTTCGCACCGGCTGGCCGTCGAGATGGACGGTGCAGGCGCCGCAATAGCCTGCGCCGCAGCCAAACTTCGGACCTTTCAGATCCAGCGCGTCCCGCAGCACCCACAAAAGCGGCGTGTCCGGATCGACGTCCGCTGTCCGCTTCTGGCCGTTGATGGTCAGTTGAAAGCTCACCCGTCGCGCTCCTGAATTCGAGATATCGGTTACGTTAGCAAAGGTCCTGGGCTTCTGGCCATGATGATTGCGCGTCCAGCGCGTCCTTGAGCAGGGTCAGCGACGCAACCGCGAAGGCGATCATGTT
Source organism: uncultured Caulobacterales bacterium (assembly GCA_903903715.1). Taxonomy (GTDB): domain Bacteria; phylum Pseudomonadota; class Alphaproteobacteria; order Caulobacterales; family Caulobacteraceae; genus CAIMFV01. Next base: position 8,715 of record CAIUZX010000434.1, on the reverse strand, counting down.
GGCCGCCCGGTCCGCCGAGCCTGTCAGGATCTTCCGTGTTTGCGAAAACGGTCCTGCGACGCCGACGCAGGTATGCCCCGCCGGATCGCCGTAGATGTTGCCGCTCGGCCCCGCAGCGCCGGTCTCCGACACGCCCCAGTCTGCGCGCAGCTTCTCCCGGATGGTTTTGGCGAGGAACGCGGCATAGGGCTCGGTCGAGGACTGCAGTTCGCCCACCGCCTCCCGGTCGAGCTGGAACAGGCCCTTGAACGCCCGGCGGGTATAGATCACCCCGCCGCCGAGATAATAGGCCGACGCTCCGGGCACGGAGAGCAGCGCCGCCGAGATCAGACCGCCTGCGGACGATTCCGCCACCGCCACGGTTTCCTTCCGCGCGATCAACTTTTGCGCCACCGCGTTCGCGACTTCGACCAGTTCCGGGTCCACCTTGCGCCTCGTCCCCACTGCTTCGCCGTATCGGAAGCCTGACGAACTGTCCGCCGGATCGCGGCCATGTGCAAGGACGGGGGAGGCGTAAAGCCCCACCGCCGCCGCGCCTCTGACGCGAACTCGCCGCATTCCATGGGCAATTGTACGGACTTGACGCCTCGCCCGCACCGTAAGATGGGACGTGTGGGGCGTTCATGCGTTGAATGAATCAGGAGTTGGGGATGCGTATCGAACAGGTGACATCGACCGGCGGCGGGCGGAAACTGTTGTCCGCGCTGGCGGCCCTGCTGATTGTCGGCGCTGCGCCGGTGTTCGCCCACGCCGAGACCGATCCCGTGATCGCCCGCATCCAGACCCTGGATGACGCGCTGGTGGCGGGCGCCAAGGCCGGGACCCTCTCCAGCCCCAAGGTGCGCGAGACGCTTCGGGAGTCCTTCAACCTGACCGTGATGGCGCAGGTCGCCGTCGGCGCGCCCTGGGGGACCATGTCGGACAAGGAACACGCGGCCGTGGTTGAGGCCATGTCGCGCTACACCGAAGCCCGCTACGCCCGCGAGTTCCGCGACTTCAACAACCAGACCATCGTCATCGACCCGGTCGTGCAGAGCCGCGGGCCGGACCGGCTGGTGAAGGCGGAGATCCGCGAGAAGGGCGAGCCGCCGCTGAAGCTCGGCTACCGCCTGCGGGAATATAACGGCCAGTGGCGGATCATTGACGTGATCTACAACGGCATCAGCCAGCTCGCCACCCAGCGCTCCGAATTCGCCGAAACCATCCGCACCGGCGGCGCGGCGGGTCTTGTGAAAAGCCTCGACCAGGCGACCGCGCGGCTGAAGTAGGGGGCGTCAGCCTCTCCCGTTGCATTCGACGTGGGCGATCCTTGCGGTCGCGATGTCCCAATAGACATGGATTACGGAACACTCGCCGTCCGCAATGTCCGGCAATGACGACGCCTTGGCCAGAAGATGTCGTCTGCCTTTTCTGGGGGGGCGGTATTTGCCAGGGTCTCGGTCGCCCCTTTGGTACCGGGCCAGGTCATCATCGTAGCTGGTCTCCTGGTACACCCCCTCGATCATCCGCCGACCCACGACCGTCTCCAGAGCGTAATAGCGGTCATAAGCGTCGAGGGGTTTGGCTCCGGCGGGGAGCTTGACCGATTGCTCAAGCGCCTCAACCATTGCAAGGTCAGGCTTGGCGGCCTGAGCTGGCGTCGTGATGGCCAACATCATCAAGGCCGTTACGCAGGTCTTTCGAAGCATGAGCCATTCTCCCCCAACCCGTCGGCAGAAGATGGCGCACTGAGGCGCACGTGTCACGCTGGTCAGGAAGGGTCGTACGCCTGAGGGTTGCGATGCGTGGTCGGACTTGAGTCGGTCAGGTGACGCCGTCCTGATGTCGGCGGGTATTGCGGTCTTCTGCCTTCGAAAGGCAAAGTGACGGAGCCGGGCGGTCCTGCGCATGACGACGCAGCCGCCCAGCTTGAGGATCGGTGATGAGCGATACGCCCGAAACCTGCCGACCTGAGGGCGGAGACCTCGCCCCCGTCATTGATTTGGCCAAGTGCGAGGGCAAGGCGGACTGCCTTCGCGTGTGCCCCTATGACGTGTTCGAGGTGCGGGTGGCCACGTCCGCTGAGCGCAGGGGGATTGGCCTGCTGGCTCAGCTCAAGTCCATGGCGCACGGGCACAGGAAGGCCTTTGTCATCCACGCCGACCAGTGCCACGCTTGCGCCCTCTGCGTCGCCGCCTGTCCGGAAACGGCGATCCGGCTTTTGAAGGCTCGGCCCGCCTGACGGAGACCCCTGTGATGGAGGAGATCGCCGCTCTCACCTTTACCTATGTCGACGCCGTGCGGGACAAGGACGTACGGCGGCTGGCGGAGATCTATGCAGAGGATGTGCAGGTGTTCGACGCATGGGGTCTGAAGCCCTTCGAGGGGCTGGCGGCCTGGCGGAATAATCTGGAAAGCTGGCTGAACGGGCTCGCGGCGGACGAGCGGGTCGAGGCGGTCTTCGACGCGGTTCACATCTCAAGCCTCGGTGATATGGGCGCTCTGCACGCGCGGGTCGCCTACCGCGCGACGGGCCCCACCGGCGAGACCCTGCGCTGGATGCACAACCGCCTGAGCTGGGTGGTGGTGCGGTTCCCGGACGGCTGGCGCGTGACCCATGAACACACCTCCGTCCCCATCGGCTCCGACCTGAAGGGCGTGCTTCAGGGGGAGTAGGCGGGTCGGTATCAGGCGCGCCCCTACCGCCGCTTGACGCTGGCGAGGAGGGCGGGCTGCAGGAAGAGGGCGCCGACCAACGTCCAGCCCAGCGTGATCAAGAGCAGGCGCCCTAGGCTGGCTGTGCCCGGGTGGGCGGACAGGGCGAGCGCCATGAAGGACGCGCCGGTCGTGAGCGCGCTGAACAGGATAGCGTGGCTGAGGGCCGCGCGGGTTCTGCGGTTTGCGCCTTCCCGCCAGGCGACGACGGAGTAGATGTTGAACGAGACGCCGATGCCTAGCAGCAGGGGCAGGGCGATTAGGTTCTCGAGATTGATCGGCTGGCCGGTGAGGGCCAGCGTCGCCAGGGTGAAGACGAGGGTCGCCGCCACCGGGGCCATGGTGAGCGCGACGTCGCGCAACTGGCGCAGGACGAAGGCCAGGAGCAGGCTGATGGCGATGGTGGACAGGATGCTCGCCTGGATGAAGGCGCCGAGGATGGTGCGCCCGGCCTCCACAACCGCAACGGGCGGGCCGGCGATGTCGGGGACCACGCCGCGCACGGCCGTGATGAAGGTGAGGAGGTTGGCCGGAGAGGCGGGATCCCCCGACGGGCTGACGTCGAGCTTGGCTTCGCCCTTGGCGCTGATCCAGTCGGCCTTGATTTCCGGCGGCAGGGTGTCGAGCGTGACAGGCTCAGCCGTCAGGGTCGCGCGGACCTGGTTGAGGGCCGGGGTGATGGCGGTGGTCAGCACCGTTGCGGCGATGTCGCGCCCGTGGGCGTCGCCGGCGGCCAGCGCGCTCAGCCTCTGCCCCAGCGACCGCGCAGTCTGGGCGGAGGGGGTCTGTGCGGCGCCTGCCACCTCGATCAGCCGGGCGCCCGCCGTCTTTAGCGCCGCCGCCGTCTCCGCGTCTGAGGGGGGTGGGGCAACGTCGAACGGGTTGAGGGTGGTGTCGAGGATCAGGTTCGCGTCGTGGATGACGGCGAGCTTGGCCGCCTGATCTGACGGGATCAGGCTGTTCACCGTATAGACGTTGCGCACGGCGGGGAGGGCGCGGAGCTTCACCGCGAGCGCCTCTGCGGCCTGCGGCGAGGCGGCCAGCACCGACAGGCGGTTCGGGGTGATGTCCGGGTCGTGGGTCAGCTCGAGGAAGGTCTTGACGGACACGTCCTTGGCGCTGCGCAGGCTGATCGGATCAAAGTCGGTGGTGAGCTTGGGCAGGGCCACAAGGCCGATCAACAGCACAACGCCCGCCCCGAGCAAAAGGCCTCGACGCCTGCGTTCGGCGACGCGATAGAGCCAGGCGAAGCCGACGAGATCGGCGTCCGTCGACGGCGGCCCCCGGCGCAGCACCTTGAGCCAGGCGGGCAGAACGGTCAGGGCGAGGAGCGCGCCTGCGGCCATGCCGACACCGGCGATCAGACCGAGCTCCGACACGCCCTTGTAGGGCGTGGGGAAGAAGGACAGGAAGCCGAAGCCCGTCGCCGCCGCGGCCAGCGCGACCCCAGGTCCCGCGGTGCGGCCCGTGGCGATCAGGGCGAGGTCGGGGTCCTTCTCGATACCGGCTTCCGTGCGATAGCGGATGGCGAACTGGATGGCGAAGTCGATGCCGAGGCCGACGAACAGGGGCAGGAAGGCGACCGAGACAAGGGTGAACTTCTGGAACATCAGGAGGCCAAGGCTCGCCGTCACCGCAAGTCCCGTCAGCACGGTCATGACGATGGCGAAGATGGCCCCCCGCGACCGCAGGCCCATGAACAGGATGCCGATCGTGGCGAGCAGGCAGCCGATGGCGATGGGGCCGGTGGCTTCTCCGAGATTGGCGAGCTCGTCCGCCTCCATGGCGACGGAACCGGTGATCTTCACATCGACCCCAGCGGTTGGAACGCCCGGTTTCAGTCCGATCTCCGCCATGGCTTCATGGATGGCCTTGTAGGCGGGACCAGACGGGTCGGACGCGGTGTAGTCGAGCTTCGGTGTGAGCGCGACGATCTCGCGGCGGTCGGACGCGGCGACGGTTTCGCCGGTCATCAAGGCGCGCCAGGACACGGGGGCGGCGTCGCCCTTCGCGGCGCGGGCGAGGGCGGCGTCAAGGCCGCGGGCGGCGGGGGCGAGGCGGTCGAGCCGGCCCTTGTCTTCCTCGGCGCCGGTCAGGCTGGTGGTCAGGGCGCCGGCGACGCCCCGTAGGGAGGGGTCGGCGGCGACGGGACCGAGAAGGGGCTGGGCCTCGATCAGCGCAGCGACGGAAGTCTTCACGTCCGCCAGAGGCTGGAACAGCAGCGCCTCTTTTTCGAGGAAGGCGCCGCCGCCGGGGCGCTGGACCATGGCGAACAGCGTCTTGTGCGCAGCCAGCCGCTCCGCCAGCTTGTTGGCGACATCGGCGGCCTGCTCCGGCGTCGGGGCGTCGACAACCAGGGCCATGTCGTCGCCCTGGCTGACGAAGGCGTTTTCAAGCGCCGTTTCGGTCTTGCGCCAGGGCAGGTCCTTGGAGATGAGGGAGTCAATGTCCGTGCGCACCGTGATGTGCGTGACGAGATAGAGGCCGCAAACCAGGGCCAGCACCAGAGAGGCGGCGATCAGGGCGCGGGGGCGGGCGATCGACCGTTGCACCATTCGTGCCGGGATCTTGCTGATCATTGGTCGGTATCGCCCTTTGGCGTCGGTGCGGGGTCAGCGGGCGTCGGCGTCGGCTCGGCCTTCTTGCCCGTGGGCATTTCCGGCGCGCCGGGGATTTCCGGTGAGTCGCTCAGCGAGATCTCGTCGCCGTTGATCTGCGACTGTACGTGCTGGAGATAGATGGACCGCTCCGTCGCATAGGTGTCTGTCGAGCTGATGGCGATGTCGTGCAGGTCCTCGTCCAGGCGGGCGCGGGTGTCGAGGACGCTGGCGACGGTCTGCACCTTTTCAATGGTCTTCGACCGGATGCGCCGGACATAGGTGAGGGGGTTGGTGAACACGTCCACGCTCGCGCCGACCAGGTCCCGCGCGCTGGAAGGACCGGCGATGGGCAGGAACAGGTACGGCCCCGATCCAACGCCATAGCGGCCCAGGGTCAGGGTGAAACCGTTCTCGTGGTGTGGCACGCCGGCCTTTTCCGCCACATCGAACGCGCCGAGCACGCCGATCGTGGAGTTCAGGGCGAAGCGATAGGACGCCTTGCCTGCGTCCGACACTCGGCGCTGGGCCAGGTCATTCATCGCGATCCCCGGCTCGTCCCAGTTGAGCAGGGCGTTGTGCACGGCGTTGCGCACCGGCCGCGGCAACCAGCGCCGATAGGCCACGGCGACGGGCCGGAACAGGAACTTGTCGAGTTTCTGGTTCACCGCAAAGACCTTGCGGTTGAAGCCCTCGAAGGGGTCGCCCGGCGTGTGTTGAGCCGCCGCGGGCGGCGACGCAGGCGCCTGCGTCTGCTGACCCATCTGCCCGGAGGAAACCTGCAAGGCGACCGCGAAGATCAGTCCGGCGAGACTCATGACTTTATAGCCTCGCGAAGAAAAGACTGGCGCGGCGTTCGAGAGCTGAGCGCACGCGCCACCCCATTCAACGACAAGGGCTTTAGAATATCAGAGTTGAACGCCCAAACCAGTCCCTATCACCCGTTTGGGGCGCTCGAAGGCCGGCCTACACCCGTTCGATGATCACAGCCGGGGCCATGCCGCCCGCAGCGCACATGGTGACGAGGCCGCGCTTAAGGTCGCGACGTTCAAGTTCGTCCAGGATCGTGCCGATCAGCAGCGAGCCGGTCGCGCCGATGGGGTGGCCGAGCGCCATGGCGCCGCCGTTCACGTTCACCTTCTCGCGGTCGAGCTTCAGGTCGCGGATGAACTTCTCGGCGACGACGGCGAAGGCCTCGTTGATTTCCCAAAGATCGATGTCGTCCACCGTCAGGCCCGCCCGCTCCAGCGCCTTCTTCGCAGCGGGGACCGGCGCGTTCAGCATCAGGGTGGGGCAGTCGCCCATGTTGATCGACGAGATGATCTTCGCCCGCGGTTTCCAGCCCTGCTTCTTGGCGTAGGCCGGCGAGCAGAGCAGCAGCGCGCCCGCGCCGTCCACGACGCCGGACGAGTTGCCGGCGTGGTGGATGTGCTCGATCTTTACGTCCGGATAGGCCTGATTGATCAGCTTGCGGAAGGTGGTGCCCTGCTCGTCGAGAGGCATGTCCGCGATCTGGGTGAAGGAGGGCTTCAGGGCGGCGAGGCCCTCCGCCGTCGTCTGCGGACGAGGGAACTCTTCCTTGGCCAGCAAAAGCGTGCCGTCGCGGTCGTAGACCGGCACGAGGGACTTGTCGAAGCGGCCCTCGGCGATGGCGACAGCGGCGCGCTTCTGGCTTTCCAGCGCCAGGGCGTCGACGGCCTCACGGGTGATGCCTTCCATCGAGGCGATGGCGTCGGCGCACACGCCTTGGTGCGACTGCGGATGGATGGCGCGCAGGTGCAGATTGCCCTTGTCCATGCCGATCGGGCCGACCTGGGGCAGTTGGGCGGTGTAGCTCATCATCTCGCAGCCGCCGGCGATCACGCAGTCCTGCATGCCCGACATGATCGTCGCCGCGGCGAGGTTGACCGTGGTGATGCCCGAGCCGCAGAAGCGGTCGAGGGTCATGCCGCTGGCCTTGATGTCATAGCCGGCGTCGAGGGCGGCCATGCGGCCCATGTCCGCGCCCTGCATGCCGACCTGGGTCGAGGTGCCCCAGATCACGTCGTCGACTTCAGCGGTGTTGATGTTATTGCGCTCAGCCAGCGCCTTCAGCACCGTCGAGGCGAGGTGCTGGGGGTGCATGTTGGCCAGCGCGCCCTTGCCGACCTTGCCGATGCCGCGCGGCGTGCGGCAGGCGTCGATGATGTAGGCTTCGGTCATGGCGTGTCCCTCCGGTTCGCCGTCTCGCGGCGCTTTGAGGAGAGATTAAGGGAAACCGAGGGCTGGCGCCACGGCGCCGTTACGTCACCGAACGGCGAAAAAATGCAGGCGTCCCGCGGTCTAGTGCCGGCGGCCGGTCATGCTGACCGCGCGATCCTGACGGAAGCCGTCCATCAGCCAAAGCATGGAGAACAGCAGGACGCAGGTGCCGCCGTACATGACGCAGAGGATGAAGAACACGAAGAAGGGCTGCGAGCTCATGCCCGCGATCAGGTGATCGTGCGCGATCGAGAGATGGTCGCGAAGTTGCTCAATCGGCGGGCCGTTCGACACAAACTCGGTGGTTTCTTCCGCCTCGGAGGTTGACCCTCCCCGGGCGTTGACCAGCAACCCGATCCGGTCCACCCACCAGAGCGCCATCGCCCAGTAGCCGGCGGTCACCAGCCAAAACAGCCGCTTAAAGCCTTCAGGCAAATTCACGCCGCTGCTCCTACTTACGCCAACCCCACCGCCCGCTGGATGCTCGACGTCGCCGCAGAGGACGCGCCGAATCAGATTCCGGACGGATCGGACATGGTTAACAGGATGTGCGTGAAAGCAAAAGCCCTTTTGGAGGTGCGCCCGTTATTGATCCGTCGTCAGACCAGCGCGCCGTGGCAGTGCTTGAACTTCTTGCCCGAACCGCAGGGACAGGCGGCGTTACGGCTGGTGCGCTCCCAGCCGGAGGGCAGGGCGCTGATCGGCAGGGCTTCGCGCGCTTCCGCGGAAAGCCCCGTCATGTCGCCCAGACCAAAGGCCGCGCCTGCGCGCTCGTTCTGGCCGGTCAGGGGATCGAGGTGGATCTCCTGGAAGCTCGGCATTTCCGGCTGGAAGGCCTCCGGCTGCTCGAAGGTGATTTCCACGGTCATCACCCAGCGGGTGACATTGTGGCGCAGGTCGACCAGCAGCTTCTCGAATAGGGAGAAGGCTTCGGTCTTGTACTCGTTCAGCGGGTCCCGCTGGCCATAGCCGCGCAGACCAATGACCTGTCGCAGGTGGTCGAGGTGCTGCAGGTGCTCGCGCCACTGCAGATCGATCATCTGCAGCATGAAGCTCTTTTCGAGCTCGCGCATGCCTTCGGCGCCCACCGTGGCCTCGCGGTCGGCGGCGCGGGCGTCAGCCTCGGCGGAGATGCGCTTGATGAATTCCTCGGCGTCGACGCCGTTCTCCTGCGCCCAATCAT